>NZ_CP110820.1:0-303750 GCF_034359465.1 Candidatus Bandiella woodruffii
ATGCAGGCTTTAAACATCATTCCAGTACCCAATAATGAACAAGGATATGGAGAGGCGATATGGACAAGAACTTTGTCAAACTTAAAACAGTTGATCAAAGCAGACCAGTTTAAAACTTGGTTGGATGATGCAAAATTTTTGACTCTTAGTGAAGACACGCTAATAATCTCTGTTAAGACCAACTTTGTCAGAGAATGGTTGATTAACAATTATTTTTTAATGATTAAACAAGAAATTGCCAAGATAGATGGGAAAATAAAGAAATTTTCAGTTAAGGTAGACCAAGATATTGAAAAAAAGTGTGAGGTATCTCAATCATATGATAAGGCTGACATTCACCACAATGTATTTTCCAGATTAAATCCTAAATTTACGTTTAAAAATTATGTTGTAGGGGCCAGCAATCATCTTGCATATGAAATCAGTAAAGACATTTCATCCCAAAATATTCCTTATAGTCATAACAGTATATTTTATATCCACTCACATGTTGGGATGGGGAAAACTCACTTGTTGCAATCAATAGCTGAGGAAATGACCAGAAATTCTCCATCTCATAAAGTTGGTTATCTGAGTGCTGAAAAATTCATGCATAATTTTGTTAATGCAGTAAAAAATAACACCCTATTTGAATTAAGAAACAAAATTAATGAGATAGACACTTTCTTAATAGATGACATACAGTTTATATGCGGCAAAGAAAGCACTCAAAAAGAATTTACTTTAACCTTAAATTCAATCATTGAATTTGGAAAAACTATTGTTATTGCTTCAAGTTTGCCTGCTCATATGCTTGACTTAGCTGATGAAAGAACTAAGTCGTTGCTCATTTCCAGTAATACAGTGCACATTAATTCGCCCGATCATCAGTTGCGTCTTGAAATTTTAGAGCACTACAATGCTAACAACACTATAAAATTTAATTCCCAAATTTTAAATTTAATAGCTGAGAAAATTACAACGAATGTAAGGGAGCTAGAAGCTGCTTTGAATAACTTAACAACATATTTATCAATTTCTGGCAAAGAAGCTTCGGTAGAAAACATATGCTTATACATACATAATTATATGAAAAGCTCTTTCAAAAAAATAACCACAGAAAATATAATCAAGAGCGTAGCGAAATTTTACAGGGTTTCTAACGCTGATATACTCTCTAAGAAGAGAACTCAGAAGCTGGTCTTAGCAAGAGAGATTATTGCGTATCTTGCTAAAGAAATTACTTCAGATAGTTTGAAACTTATCGGTGAAAAAATTGGGAATAGAAATCACGCCACTGTTTTGTATTATCTAAACAAATTGCAGCCGTTAATTAATAATGATTCAAATTTAGCCGGGCATATCAATACAATAAAAAGTTCTATTAGTGTATGAAAAATCAATAATCTATAGTACAATACCATCGTATAAAAATTACAAGTAAAACAAATGACCAGCCATAGTAAAGTTAGAGAGTTTTTTCTATCAATAGGTTTGTTGCTGTTAAGTACGGGGTTTTTAGCTGCTGGGTTTGGCTTGATGAACACGGTTTTATCGCTGAAGTTAAAGTTGGCTGGAGGTTCATCGATGTTAATAGGTTTTGTGGCAGCTGTTAACTTTGCCGGTATATTTGTAGGTTCTTTGAGAGCCTCAGCTTTTATCAAGATTGTTGGGTACGTCAATTCATTTTCTGTTTTTGCAGCTATCATGGCTGTTACAACTATGTTACCTGGTGTTCATGAGAATATTTACACACTGTTTAGTTGTAGATTCATACAAGGTTTTTGTCTTGCCGGATTGTATATTATCATAGAAAGTTGGATACTATGTTCTATGTCAGAAGTTTTTAGAGGTAGGGCTTTAGCTATGTATATGATTGTTTCTTATGCTGGATATTCTTTGGGGCAAGCATTTCTATCAGAAGAAATAATCAATTCAATTGTTCCATTCTGTATATCATCCATGTTGGTGATTAGCACGATTATTCCATTGACTGCATTCCCGGTGAAGCCTCCGGTTTTTAGTCAGCATGCTACTATCAAGATTAAAACGGTATATATGGCATCCCCAGCAGGGTTTATTGGCTGTGTAATCTCAGGCATGATGATATCATCGATATACTCGATGTTTCCGATTTATGTAGAAGAAGTAGTGCATAATGCTGAGCAAGTTGCGATTATCGTTGCCGTAGCTCTTTTGGTTGGTGGTGTGTTGGCGCAATATTCTTTGGGAGCACTTTCGGATAAAATAGACAGACGAAAAATGCAAGTAGGTCTTAGTTTTATATTCGGTTGCTTACTGGCCTTATTTATATTGCTTGAGTATAAGAGTCTAATAGATTTTTATGTGTTGGTAGGTATTGGAGCAATTATTGGGATTTTTTCCCTAACGACCTTTCCAATAAGTATGAACCTTGTATGTGACAGCTTAGAGAAATCCGAGATTATCAGAGGTGTGGAATGTTTAGCAATCGCTTATGCATTCGGTTCCATTATGGGGCCGATATATGTGTCATATTTTATGAAAATTTTAGGATCATACGGGTTCATGGCATCATATATGCTACTATCATTGCTTACCTCTATCATTACAATATTGCTACGTGATCATAAGAAGTTGAAAATATAATCTTCCCAATCCTCTTAATTATCAAGTGCGTACTGCTCAAATTTTATTGCGTTTTTTGACGTGCAACAATGGTAACACTTCCTGTAGTATAATTGCAATTGCACTGCAGACGATAAAGCTATCAGCAATATTAAATGTTGGATAATGCCAACCAAAAGCATGTATGTCTATGAAGTCAAAAACTGCTCCAAACAACGCCCTATCAATCATGTTACCAAGTGCTCCCCCAATGATTAATCCCTGAATTACAGGATTATATGCCTTTAGCAACCATAATACAAAGACAATGATAACAATCGCTATAATTATAAAAATATTTGGGCTCCAATTATAGCCACTAAAAAGTCCAAAGCTCACACCTTTGTTCCATACAATGATGAAATTCAGAAAACTTGTTACTTCCAAAGCCCCATTGCTGACAATCATCTGGAGCACAGACTGCTTTGAATATTGATCAATGAAACAAGCAATAAAACAAGTCAGTCCAACGATCGTGTAATTTTTTAAATGTGTGCGCATTCTTTTAAAATATTGACGATTAATTCTTTTGCGTGAGTCTTATTTAAATGCTGAATGTTAGATAAAATGCGTTGAATTTTATTCGTGTTAATGAAGAATGAATTCAAAATCGGCTGATGATTTTTTATTTTGAGTTCCAATGTCTCTGCATAGAACTTGTGCAACAAGTTAATGAATGCTCTAAGCCCATAATTTGTATCTAAATCAAATTGTGCCATATGGTTGAAAATTTCCTCATGACTAGCGAAGCTGTCGTGATTGTTATCTATTAAATTAATGGCCAGGTTAAGATCGCCATCACAGGTGAAGTATAATGTTTTGAGTTGTAGATTAGATTTCTCAGGAAATAAGCTAAGCAATATTGCGCAAAATTCTTCCTGTGTCTTTTTGCGTAATTTGAGTTTTATACACCTAGATATCAATGTAAGTGGCAGACTAGACATTCTCGAGGTGTTCAATAGTATCGTCGTTTCCCCAGTCGGTTCTTCCAAAATTTTTAAAAAAGCATTGCTCGCAGCGATATTCATCATATCAATGTCGTTAATTAATATCACTTTTCGTTTTGCCCTAAGCGCTGTGAAACTTAGCCAACGCTTGATACTTCTGACTTCTTCAACGGTTATAATACTGGAAGATGTGTTTGCAATGCCACCCAGGATAAAGATATCTTCGGAAGATTTTAAGTCTATGTGATGAGAGCCGTGATTTTTAGCGTTTTCGTTATTCAGTATTATACTGGCCAACTGATTTGATAAAAAAGTCTTACCAGAACCACTTTCTCCATATATCAAGAGTGCATGCAGAAGAGTGTTATTGGCTAAGTTTTTTTTTATCAAGTCCATTATTTCGTCATGTTTATATCCAAAATTAATCACGATATATCACCAATGGTCGGGGCAGAGAGATTTGAACTCCCGACCCCCTGGTCCCAAACCAGGTGCGCTACCAGACTGCGCTATGCCCCGAAAAAATCAAAAGAGACCAATTGTACCTTAAAATCTAAAAATTGCCAACAGGTATTTCCAATTTTAATGCAGCTTTTTTTAGCTTCTCATACTTGTTAAATAAATTTGACATTAACTCTTCTTCAATACCACTTGCTCTTGACTTCATATCTTGAACATACCTCAATGTGGTTTTCGCTCTCAGTACCAAAGTATTTAGGTTATCACTCAAATCTGAAGCTAACTTAATAGCCGATCCTTCGGCTGCCTTAAGTTTTCCCAAAGCAACCGAATGGATGTACTGGGCTGCTTTTTCTATTAAATCCAATTTGCTTTGGAAATTAGCACGAGTTTTTTTCTCTACTTCTTCCATCATAGACTTAATTCTAACATCAGAAGTAACAACCAAATCTGTTGCAAGGCCAACTTTTTCCATCAACGCTATTATCCACTTATGAACATCGAATTGATACCACTTATGCCCATTTCTATAATCACTAGCAAATGCATGGTGGAAATTATGCCAATTTTCTCCTAATAACATAAAAAACAACCACCAGATATCTCTCGCTGTGCCATAATAATACTTTTTCGTCCCCATGTTGATGTGTACAACAGAGTTTACGCAAAAAGTAGCCTGTTGCTGTATGGCTCTACCCACTCCCATAAATATAAATGCACTAATTGCATATTGGATGTTCCCACCAATTAAATAACCTAAGGCCAGTGGTACAATTGTGTTCATAAACACTGCTATTTTCCAGTAATGCTTAAATTGCCATAATACAATTTTATTTTTGCCCAACTTAACCAGAGCGAGCCTGTCTATTTTTTTATGAGCTGTATCGGAAAGAATCATCCATCCCATGTGAGACCACAAAAAACCTATAATCTTATTCTTATATTTCAGCGCGGTATGTGGGTCTTTTTCTTCATCGGTATATTTATGATGCAACATGTGATCAGAGGCCCAAGCCAAAATTGGTCCCTGCAACGTACCAGCTGTTAGAAATGCAAAAATAACTTCCACCCAAGGCTTTGTTTTAAAAGCTCCGTGTGACCACAATCTGTGCAGTCCTACGCCTACGGAAATGTTTATCACATAGTATGTTGCAATTATTGATATAATTTCAAATTTCCCAATTCCGTACTTGTTGGTATAAAAGATTGCGATCAACGCTATAATGATGGGGTAGATAACAGTGACGAATAAAGCAGGATAATTTATTGTAAATTTTGTTTTTGTTTCCATTGCTATGCTCACAATACGTTTTTACAGCGCGATTATAACATAAGATGTTGGATTAACAAGCAAATAAAATTATCCACATAAGCGTTGTTAAGTAAGTATAGCTAACAAGGTTGTTTTATGAAATAAAATCGGTATCGATGCAAAAATCATATCGAATGCCTTGGAGTATCGTTTCGTCCTTCTATTGAACCTTGTTAAGTAATGTCGTATAAGGGGATTGACTCAACCAGACATGTTTCAGATTTCGATACAATGTGCTTATCTGCCAATTTATAGTAGCCATATCCTTTTCATAACCATCGCTACATAAAATCTTGGCCTTGTAGCCTTTGCGTTGCAATCTCTGAGCCATTCTAACAAAAACAAATTTGTCACGGCTTTTACTTACTGCAATATCAATAGCTTGATTCCTGTTTCGGTCCACAGCAAGCCATATATAGGCGCGTTTTGTTTTTTTTGATAATAAGTAAATAACTCATCTGCTTCCAATATCTCTATCTCTTTAGCATTATCTGGTATTTCTGTGGTACGAAGCTTTTCTTTTATCGCTTTAGTAAATGATCTAATCCAATGAATTAGCAGTGGGGCACAGACATTTTCTATGCGGGATATGGGAGTGTTTTAAAAGGGATAGGAAAGAAGAAAAGAATGTGATATAAGGAGAGGGAAGGAAAAAAAAGAAAGGGAAAAATGGAGAAAATAGAATGTAAATATTGCAAAGGGAAAGGGGTATCAAAAAATGGATATGCAAGGAAAAAGCAGAGATACAAATGTAAGAGTTGTAATAAAAACTTTACAGAAGGAGATGGTAGGAAGAATTGGAAATATGGTAATAAAGAGAGGAGCATGGTGATAAAGATGTATCTAAATAACTGCGGAATTAGGAGGATAGCTCACATATTAAATATCCCGTTAAGTACAGTATTTTATTGGATCAAACAAGCAGGGAAAGTAGTAGATGAGATGGTGACGAATCAAAAGATAGAGGGAGATAAGAGGCGTATAGAGATATTAGAGATGGATGAGCTATATACATACGTCAAAAAAAAGAGAATAAAACAAGAATATGGACTGCTGTCGATAGGGACAGATTCAAAACTGTTGCGTTTAAAGTAGGTTCAGGTGATAAAGAAAATTACGTAGATTTAGCTCGTGAGCTAGGAGAAAAATACCAAATTCGTTATATGTGTACAGATGGGTATGAGGTCTATTGTCATTATAAAATTGCTCAAATACATCTGCAGACAAAGTCTGAAACTTGTTTGGTTGAGAGCTTCAATTCCTCCTTAAGGGATATGCTTGCTAGATTAAATCGCAAGACTAAACGCTTTAGCAAGTGTTCTGAAATGCTAAGATTATCCCTTGTTTTATTTTTTAACAAAGCTTTAGCTCTTTCTATCTATTTATGAACACTCCCCGGGATATAGCTCTTATTCCCATTCCTTCGGTATAAAGTTTCACAACTTTGATCTTTTTCTCTAATGGATATTTTTCCCTACCATCCCCAATACGAAATGTTCTTCTGCATTCCTTGCATAAATATCTCTGCTTATTTTTGACTATTCCGTCTTTAGCTATCTTCTCACTTCCGCAACTTTTGCACAAAATCATATAAATCTCTATATTCATGAATAACTCACATCATTATAGAGCGTTTTATTGCAAATATCTATATTTAATTAACAATACCTTGTACCCTGTTTGTATCTGGGCAATATACAAACATTTGGTTCTGACGAAAAATTGTGATTTTAAAGGGTGCAAAGTATTCTAGTTTGATTTGAATAAATGCTAGTCTGTGTATTAAAAATGCCCCTGCATAATGATATTCTTTGTAATTTTGGTGTCAGAGCAAAATGGCGATTCTCATTTATCCAGATAAACTAAGGTTTTCATTTTCACTCTTTCTACAAATTCCTAAAAATTTCTATCAGGGACCTTTTAAATAAAATAAATTTTTCTTTATAAATTGGCGATACCTGCTAAAACACTATTTATAAATTTTGCAGTACTAAATGAGTAAGTTAAAAAAAAGAACAGTAAAGAAAAGTGGTGTCGTGAAAAAAGTTCTGCTGGGTATATCAATAATCTTTACTTCTGCGGTTATCACAGCCTTTTTGGGTATATTTTTATTCATCACTTTCATCCAAGACATACCAGACTATAAGGAACTGGCACAATACAAACCAGCTGGCATAACAAGATTATACGACAGTAACGGCAGAATTTTGGACGAGTATGCTAACGAAAAAAGAGTGTATACAAAATATAAAGATATTCCCGAAATTGTGATCAATGCATTCATAGCAGCTGAAGATAAAAATTTTTTTCAGCATCGGGGTATTGACATAATGAGCGTTGCAAGGGCTTCAGCGCAAAATGTCATAAATTTAGCAAGAAACAAGCGGCTTATAGGTGGGTCCACCATCACTCAACAAGTGGTCAAAGGTTTTTTCTTTAATAGCGAGCGCAGTTTAATACGTAAGTTTAAAGAAGCAATATTGGCTTATAGGATTGAAAAAGAATTCAGTAAAGAAGAAATTCTGGAAATCTATCTAAATCAGATATATTTAGGCAATCATTCATACGGAGTCTATGTTGCAGCGCAAAATTATTTTGGCAAAGAACTAAAGCATATCAGTATAGAAGAGGCGGCTTTACTTGCATCTCTTCCCAAAGCACCATCAACTCTTAACCCTTATAAAAATTATAACAGGGCATTAGAGCGTAGAAATTGGGCAATTCACAGGATGGAAGAGGAAGACTTCATATCTGCTGAAGAGGCTGTAAACGCAGTAAAAACGCCTATAAAACTAAGCTATTCTTCTATCAGAAACAATAAGTATGAAGACTACTATACTGATGCAGTTAAAAATGAGTTGGTCAACTTATTTGATGCTAATGATATATATTATCAGGCATATTTGGTGAATACTAATATAGACCTAAAGCTTCAGGAAGCTGCACAAGAGGTGCTAAAAACAGGATTGAGAAATTTCGATAAGAAAAAAGGATGGCGCGGTGCGGTTGCTAAAGTTGATTTGCAGAAGGAAAGCGCTAATGAAGCCCTAAAAAGAATAAATGGCGCAATCTATCACGACAATTATTCTCTGGGTGTGGTAACAAAAATCAATGGAACGGTTCTTGAAATTACATTGGATGATGGCAAGGCCATTCAGTTGGGTAAAGATGCATATGCCTGGGTGACTAACTCAAGCGCTCAATTAGAGCGGCAGGTCAAAAAACTTTTTAAGATAGGTGATGTTCTATTAATTGATGGAGCCTTAACTCAAAAGTATAAAATAGAACAAATACCGGAAGTGAATGGAGCCATTGCCATAATCGAAAATAAATCTGGTAAGGTCCTATCCTTGATTGGCGGTTATGATTTCAGACAAAGCAATTTTAATAGGGCGACTCAAGCATATAGACAACCAGGTTCAGCGTTTAAAACATTCGTATATATGGCTGCGTTTGAGCAAGGTATTTCCCCAAATACCTTGGTGCTTGATGAACCATTGCAGGTAGATTTAGGGTATGGGCTGCCAACCTGGAACCCTAAAAATCACGGAGACAAATACCTTGGTTTGATTACTTTAAGAACGTCTTTTGAAAAATCTCGAAACCTTTCCACATTACGTTTGGTGCTTGGTATTGGATTGGATAAGGTGGCCGATATTGCAGAGAGATATCTGATTTATAATTCGGATATCAAGCCGACATATTCGATGGCCTTAGGTGCATTTGAAACAACTTTGCTAAAAATCACAACTGCTTACGCAAGTATAGCCAATAACGGCATTTTGAAACAGCCAAAATTAATTGATAGCGTATACAATAAAGATGGGGATTTGCTATACTCTCCCAATGACCTGTTTTGTGATGATTGTGACAGCGCAGATTCGCGTCCAGAAATTGGATTTTTGGGTAGAATGGTCATTGATTCTGCATCCAACTACCAAATTTTATCTTTATTAGAAGGTGTTGTTTTGAGGGGGTCAGCGCAAAGAGCGCAAGTATTAAATAGGGTGGTGGCAGGAAAAACTGGCACAACAAATAACAGTTTTGATACGTGGTTTATCGGTATGACTCCCGATATTACGGTTGGTGTGTTTGTTGGGTATGATATCCCCAAAGACATGGGGAAGCATGCTCAAGGATCCAACGTTGCTCTTCCCATCTTTGTTGACTTCTTCCAAAAAGCTAAGTTCATTCCAGATCGTCAATTTGATATACCAGATTCAATTGAAAAAAGGTATATCGACCAAGATACTGGACAAACAATTGAAGGGAATAATTTTGTTCAAGGGCGTAAATACATAAATGAGAGTTTCAAAAAAGATGCCGTTTCTTTTGAAGACAATGAGCTCGGGCGCAATATTGACCAAAACGATGGATTATCTGAGCTCTCTAAAGAATCAGACTCTATATTTGATTTTATGCAAAATTCTTCTGAAGAAGAGAGCGGGGAAGAAGTAGAAAAAGAGCCATTGTAGCGCAAAAAACATTAAGTTTATTGAAAATTTACATTATTCATCTTGTATTTTATTTAAAATTATGGTTCAATCCAGCTTGCTATAAGGCCTTCAAGATTTAACTATGGAGGGATGGCCGAGCGGTCAAAGGCAGCAGACTGTAAATCTGCCCGCGTATGCGTTCGCAGGTTCGAATCCTGCTCCCTCCACCATATTGCTATTTAGCAAATCTCTTGCGTTACTGCCGTAGTGAGCGTACTTACATAGGCCAAATCATGGCAACTCTATATTATGATAGACGACAGATAATTTCGAAAAGAGCTAGGAATACGAGCGATGAGCATAGGGAGTGTTTGTACTCAAGCGTTATGCGATACTGCGAAGTATATACTCCGATAACTTGAAAAATTGGCGTCGTCATACTTCGGACTTCGCATTTCGTTACGTACATATGTACGCGCCTCATGCTCATCGCTTGTATTCCTAGCTCTTTTCCAAGTTCTCTTTCGTCTATAAATTTCATCAACTCTTGATTTACGAGAGGTACACGTTTCTTTTAGATTAACGTGCGGATATTTTTATTGAATTTTTTTAAGTATTAAGCCACAATGGCCTTTTAAATTGTGCTGATGCAAAAATTTTTGAGATTGAATCAAAGTCAAAACAGGTGGCTTTATTACCTATTGTTCCTTACCCTGGGGATCCTATTAACTCTTTCTTTTTATCCTGTCTCTATTTTTCCATTTTGGCTGATTTTAGGTGTCTTTTCTCTATTGATACGGAATTGCCAAAATAATAAAGATTTGTTTTTGTTTGGAGCATTCTTTGGATATGGTTATTTTTTGATCCACCTATATTGGATACCGTTTTCAATATATAAAGTTCCGCTTGGCTTGAGTTGGTTAGTTCCAATTTTATCTGCAATCATTCCCATACCTTTCGCTTTGCTTACAGGGTTTTTTACCATCCTCACAAAAATAGGGCGAAGAAACGGGGTGATTTTTTCTTTTAACTTTGCTTTTTTATGGGTAATATTTGAGTATCTAAGAAGCAACATATTTTTCCCATTTTCTATAGGTTTGTTAGGCTATTCTTCCACATCTTTGCCTTTTTTTGCTCAAACACTTTCGTTATTTGGTGCGTATGGGGCTGGGTTGCTTATTACACTGTTCTCAACGAGTATTTTTTCTGGGAACAGAAAATACATTGCTTTTAATGTTGTAGCTTTTTTGATCATATGTGCTTGGGGTATGATGCGTATTTCTACCCATGAGGTGACGGATGGTGATGACGATATACATATACGGCTTGTTCAGCCTAATGCTCAGCAGCACCATTTCGGTGACCAGAAAAAACAGGAGGCAGCGCTCAATGATCTGTCTAGGCTAACCCTGTCCCCAAATTTTGACAAACAACATTATATCTTTTGGCCTGAGGCTGCGTTTCCATATCCTATACATAAAAATTGGTTGGATATGATGCAACATTTTGTCCCTCCAAATCAGAACGCAGCTTTAATCTTTGGTGCTGACCGCGTTGAATATAACGATCTTAATGAGCGTTTAGATTTTAACTCCCTCGTGGCTGTCGCCAAAAATAGCATGGCGCTTGACTATTATGATAAAAGGGTGTTAGTTCCATTTGGAGAATACGTACCTTATAGGAATACTATCTATTTTATAGAAAAGATTGCGCATTCCGCTGGTATTGGTGACATAGTTAAAGGAAAGAAAAACAACGTGGTTGACCTTGGCAATGGTGTTAAAATTCTGCCGCTTATTTGTTCGGAATCCATCGCTGATAAAAACCGTTTGAAAATTTTGAATTACAAAGAATACAGATTTATTCTTAATGCTACCAATGATTTTTGGTTTGGCAAAAGCCTAGGACCATACCAGCATTTCAACATAAGTGTGGTCCGTGCCATAGAGTATGGCTTGCCTATGATTAGGGTTGCTAATACAGGTGTTTCAGGAGTGGTGGACGTATTTGGAAATGTAATCAAAATTAGTAAGCTTGATGTCGAGTACATAATTGATGTAATCCTTCCACCTAAATTAAAAGCAGCAACTTTGTTTTATCAAATTGACGACTTCATTATGCCTGCCATAGTCGTCTTTTATATCATATTTATTTTATATTTATATGTTTCTAGAAGGAGAACATGAAGAATGAATTGTCCATTTACATACATTGGCCTTTTTGTAAAACAAAATGTCCTTATTGTGATTTTAACAGCCATGAAAACGACTCAATAGACCATGACATATGGCAAGAAGCTTACCTTAGAGAGATAGACTTGTATGGAGAAATGATCGCCAACAAAAAGGTTAAAACAATCTTTTTTGGAGGAGGCACTCCGTCTTTAATGAGGCCGCATACGGTGGATGCGATACTTACTAAAATCGCGTCAAAAACTGATGTTTCAGATGAGGTTGAGATCACGCTTGAGGCTAACCCCAACTCCATAGAAAGGGAAAGTTTTTACTCTTTTAAACAAGCCGGTATTAATCGTGTATCCATAGGTGTGCAAAGCTTTAAAGATGAGAATTTAAAGTTTTTGGGCAGATCACATTCATACCAAGATGCTGTAAAAGCAATAGATATTGCCTGCAGTGTTTTTAGCAACTATTCTTTTGATTTAATTTATGCTTTGCCAAACCAAACCGTCAATGAATGGGAAAAAGAGTTAAGTTTTGCCCTACAATATATTGCCCATCATATTTCCTGTTACCAACTTACAATTGAGAAAGGTACCCAATTTTTTACTGAACATAGGAGAAAGGCATTTTGTCTGCCAAATGAGGAGATTAGTGCCAGTATGTATGAGCTAACCCATAATATTTTAAAAACAAGAGCTATTCATCAATATGAGGTTTCTAACTACGCAAAAGATGGGTTTGAGTGCAAACATAATATGGTATATTGGAAGCTGGGCGATTACATAGGGATTGGCCCTGGGGCTCATGGTAGGTATGAAACGAATGACGTTGTTTATTCATGCATTAACTGTTACAGCCCATCTAAATGGAGAGAAAGCTTAAAAAATGGCAAGCTCCCAATTCAATCAAAAAAAATGGTAACTAATGAGGAGCAGCGAGTAGAAAAACTTGTGATGGGGTTGAGGCTGAACGAGGGAATTAACATCAATACCATTCAAAACAAGCCAGTTGCCGAAAAACTTGTGAATGAGGGGTTTTTAACTTGCAATAAAGATATGCTGGCAACGACTTTAAAAGGGCGGCTTGTTTTAAATGCTATACTAAGTGATATCTTAGGTCCAATCGCATAGCCCCTTTTGTTCCATGCGGCCTTCTTAAGCATCTGTGTAATAGTAGTTGACTTATCAGCTTTTTATATTATATTTGCGGGATAAGAATTGTCATAATTTATTATAGTGTCAAAAAGATTAAATAGGAAATTTGGTATTAGTCGCAGGATAGGAGCGGCTTTGTGGGGCACAAGTAAAGACCCTTATCATAAAAGAAATTATCCTCCTGGGATGCATGGTGCTTCCGGATACAAAAAAACTACAGAGTTCGGTACTCAGCTTTTGGCTAAGCAGAAGCTTAAAAAATACTATGGTGACATAACTGAAAAGCAGTTTAGATCAATATATAAAGAAGCCAATAGAAGGAAAGGAGATACTGGAGAGAATCTTATTGCTTTGTTAGAATCTAGATTAGATGCTTTTATATACCGTTCTAAATTTGTGACCACTATGTTTGCGGCAAGGCAGTTTGTTACACACAAACATGTGAAAGTCAATGGGAAAACGGTTAACATTCCAAGTTATAGATTGAAGCCAGAAGATGTAGTAGAAGTTAGAGATAAGTCTAAAAAACTTTTGGTGGTTTTGGATGCTGCTCAAAGAAGTGAAAGAGAAGTACCAGACTATATAAAATTGGATGCTTCCAATTCGAAAGCAACATACTTAAAAGTTCCAAGTCTCGCTGAGGTTCCTTATCCAGTTACTATGGAGCCAAATTTGATAGTCGAGTTTTATTCAAGGTAAGTATAAAAGTATATGGCACAGCATAAATCAGCTATAAAAGCACACAAACAGTCTCTAAAAAGAGCTTTGAGAAACAGAGCGACAAAGACAAAAATTAAAACGTATTCAAAAAAAGTAGAGGAAGTGGTTAAGTCTAAAGACTTGACTCAAGCAATTGCTGCTTTGAGACAGGCCGAGTCTATAATAATGAAGGCGGTCACGAAGAATGTTTTAAAACTAAACACAGCGTCTAGAAAAGTAAGTAAGCTAGCCCATAAGGTTAAGTCTATTGAAGAATCAGTCGCTACAGCGTAAGTTAGCGTGTGGCTGAAAGAGCATGTAAGAGAAGTATCTACCCCTGCTTTTAAGAAACAAGGGTCTGTTCTTTACAGGGTTATAGCAGATTGGACCTTGATAGCAGGAGAGCAACTAAAAACTAGGGCTTTCCCTCTAAGTGTGAAGTTTGGCAAGGATAAGTCGGGGGGCGGAACCCTATTTTTGGAAGCAATAAATCCCTCTTGTGGTCTTGAACTGGAGATGATGATCCCAACTATACTTAGCAAAATTGATATCTATTTCGGTTACAAGGTGATTACCAAAATAAAGGTGGTTTTATGTGATAAAGCCGACTTTCCGTTGGATGATGCTATAAAGCCTACATATAAAAAAAGAACTTTAAAACAAAACGATGATCTAGCTAAAATCATCAATCAAAATCGAGATATTGAGATAAGAGCGTCTCTCATGAACATAGCAGAACATATTGAATCCTAAAGTCATAGTGAAGCAAGTTTGCAATTGGACATCATTATCCTTCGTTTATACAGGTTTTGCGACGCCTCATTCATCGCGCGCTCCCTCGCAGCCTGGGCATTCATTCCGCCACGTTTTTAATTTTTTAAGTTGAAGCATCATAAATGGCAAAATGTGAGGTCCGAAATATAACAACGCCGGTTTTGAAGTGATTGGGGTATGAAGTTGAAACACCATATGATGAGAATAATCCCTAGAAAAAACCAAGTAATAGGCATTACTGGAAGCATTTGTACGGGAAAAAGTTTTGCTCTAAAATATTTAGCTAAATTGGGGTTTCGTACAGTTTCTATGGATGCTTTAGTGCATCAGGCTATGCGAGATAACATTGATATAAAGCAGGAATTGTTAAAAAATTTCAGTAATGTTTTTAAAAATGGCGAAGTGTGTCGGTTGAGTTTGGGGAAAGAGGTGTTCAGCAACAAGACTGCAATGAAAAAACTTGAAGATATAATACATCCATACACACATAACAAACTTAGAGAACTGGCTCAAACTGTTAAAAAAAGTGGCGGCAGGTCTTTGGTGGTTGAAGTACCATTGTTATTTGAAAAAAACAGAGCGCAATACTTTGATTGGATAATATGCCTTTATTCTTCGACAAAAACCATGCTAAAGAGAGCGTCATTAAGAAAACGCATGACAAAAGAAATGTTTTTTGAAATACTTGCAAAGCAGATGCCTGCGGATGAAAAAATTCGTCAATCTGATTACACAATCTGCAGCGAAAACGGACTTTATATGTTATATTCACTAAAAAAAATAATAAACTATGGCAGATTTAAGAGAGATTGTTCTGGATACAGAGACTACCGGCCTGGACTACAGACAAGGCGACAGAATTATAGAGATAGGCTGTATAGAACTAATAAATAAAATAAAGACAGATAACTTCTTTCATACTTATATTAATCCCCAAAGAAGAGTCAATAATGCGGCATTCAATGTACATGGCATTTCCAATGAATTTTTAAAGGATAAGCCATTATTCTCAGATGTCGCGAAAGATTTTGCTGCATTCATAAAAGATTCCACACTTGTTATTCATAACGCCAAGTTTGACATAGGTTTTATTAACCATGAGTTTTCTTTAGTGGGAATGCCAAAAATTTCAATAAGCGGAGTGGTGGATACGTTGTTAATTGCAAGAAAAAAGTATCCTGGGGCTTCGGCTAATCTCGACGCTTTGTGTAAAAAATTCAATATTAGTTTAGATAAAAGGGATAAACACGGTGCTTTAATTGACTCTGAGTTGCTTGCAATGGTGTATGTTGAGTTAGTGAGCGGGACGCAGGCGAAGTTTAATTTTCAAAACCAGAATGTAAGTAGAAAAAACAGGCAAAACTTGAATTTTCCAAACAGAAGTTTTATCTCTTCCGAAACAGAGAAGGCAGCGCATCAAGAGTTAATCAAAAACATAAAAACCCCATTATGGGGAAGATATTGAACTGCTGCATATAGGTTCTGTCAGAGTGTTAGCCAAAGATAGATATAAAATTGCCCTGCTCACTTAGGAAATTATTGTTATCCTCAAAATGTAGCCAGAGCTTAATCGTAAGATCGACAACTTCTTCAGATTTTGAAACTACCTTTGTTTTTCTGGTCATTCTTGCAATTCTGTGCCTTGTGTTTGAGTTATTGGACTCAATTGAGAGTGTATGTTGTTTGCCAACAACATGTTGATGGCGAGGTATAACCTCTGAATAAACAGACCAATCGTCTGTGTAATAAGTGCAATTATCTCTACTTATGATTTTCCACAATTTTCTAAAGGTTGTAACGTTACGCTTACCAACCACCCAGGCAACAACTCTCTTGAGCTCCCTACTATAGGCTTTCCATATCCATAATTTGTTTTTTTTGAATCTACAAAATGCCACATCTCATCTATTTCAACTTCTCTCAATTCTTCCGGCACTGTTGGTCTTGGTATCTTTTTAGCAGGGAGTGTTCATAAATAGATAGAAAGAGCTAAAGCTTTGTTAAAAAATAAAACAAGGGATAATCTTAGCATCTCAGAACACTTGCTAAAGCGTTTAGTCTTGCGATTTAATCTAGCAAGCATATCCCTTAAGGAGGAATTGAAGCTCTCAACCAAACAAGTTTCAGACTTTGTCTGCAGATGTATTTGAGCAATTTTATAATGACAATAGACCTCATACCCATCTGTACACATATAACGAATTTGGTATTTTTCTCCTAGCTCACGAGCTAAATCTACGTAATTTTCTTTATCACCTGAACCTACTTTAAACGCAACAGTTTTGAATCTGTCCCTATCGACAGCAGTCCATATTCTTGTTTTATTCT
Source organism: Candidatus Bandiella woodruffii (assembly GCF_034359465.1). NCBI lineage: Bacteria > Pseudomonadati > Pseudomonadota > Alphaproteobacteria > Rickettsiales > Candidatus Midichloriaceae > Candidatus Bandiella > Candidatus Bandiella euplotis. Next base: position 16,915 of record NZ_CP110820.1, read on the forward strand.
CTTTTTTTTGACGTATGTATATAGCTCATCCATCTCTAATATCTCTATACGCCTCTTATCTCCCTCTATCTTTTGATTCGTCACCATCTCATCTACTACTTTCCCTGCTTGTTTGATCCAATAAAATACTGTACTTAACGGGATATTTAATATGTGAGCTATCCTCCTAATTCCGCAGTTATTTAGATACATCTTTATCACCATGCTCCTCTCTTTATTACCATATTTCCAATTCTTCCTACCATCTCCTTCTGTAAAGTTTTTATTACAACTCTTACATTTGTATCTCTGCTTTTTCCTTGCATATCCATTTTTTGATACCCCTTTCCCTTTGCAATATTTACATTCTATTTTCTCCATTTTTCCCTTTCTTTTTTTTCCTTCCCTCTCCTTATATCACATTCTTTTCTTCTTTCCTATCCCTTTTAAAACACTCCCTTTTAGCATACAGTATTATCCACTTATATACGCTAGTATGAGCTACTTTAAATAATTTCCCTAGCCATCTAAAGCTACTTTTCCCCATGCTGTACAATAACACTGCCAGAGCCTTCATCTCTGGCGAACAGCCTCTTAATTTAGTGTTTGGGAGTGTTGCAAGATGGAATAAAGAAAGGTATAGTGGAGTGGATTACAGAATAAAGAAGAGAAAAATGTCATCAGCGCATCAAATAATAATGGTATGTTTGGATCAATTGGTTGGTAGTGAGCATCAATATCGCAAATTTAAGGAGCTGTTTAATTTTGGGGCAGCAGAGCAAGAGCTGAAGGGAATTGAATCTCCTGCTAATTATAAGGGATATGGTGTTTTACGTTTATTTAAATGCTTGTTGTTACAGTTTATGGAAGATTTGTCAGATCGTGAACTAGAAAGATATTTGAGTGACAGTGTTGCAGCCAAGTGGTTTTGTGATTTTGATTTAACCGAAGCCACACCTGATTATAGCGTTTTTAGTAGAATCCGCTCAAAGATAGGAACAAATTTGTTATCAAAAATCTTTACCATTTTTAGATAGTGTCGTCATGAGATTTGTGGTATAATATGAAAGAAAAGATAAATCAGGAGTAAAAATGGATTTAGGGCTACATAGGCATGATATAACAGATAATATGTGGGATTTGATAAAGGATCATTTGCCAGGAAGGGAAGGTACGTGGGGAGGTTTGGCACATAATAACAGAAGATTCATTAACGCAGTATTTTGGATATTAAGAACAGGTTCTCCCTGGAGAGATTTGCCTTCAGAATATGGAGGATGGAAAAATACACATAAAAGATTTTACAGAGTGTTAGCCAAAGATAGATATAAAATTGCCCTGCTCACTTAGGAAATTATTGTTATCCTCAAAATGTACCCAGAGCTTAATCGTAAGATCGACAACTTCTTCAGATTTTGAAACTACCTTTGTTTTTCTGGTCATTCTTGCAATTCTGTGCCTTGTGTTTGAGTTATTGGACTCAATTGAGAGTGTATGTTGTTTGCCAACAACATGTTGATGGCGAGGTATAACCTCTGAATAAACAGACCAATCGTCTGTGTAATAACTGCAATTATCTCTACTTATGATTTTCCACAATTTTCTAAAGGTTGTAACGTTACGCTTACCAACCACCCAGGCAACAACTCTCTTGAGCTCCCTACTATAGGCTTTCCATATCCATAATTTGTTTTTTTTGAATCTACAAAATGCCACATCTCATCTATTTCAACTTCTCTCAATTCTTCCGGCACTGTTGGTCTTGGTATCTTTTTAGCATACAGTATTATCCACTTATATACGCTAGTATGAGCTACTTTAAATAATTTCCCTAGCCATCTAAAGCTACTTTTTCCCATGCTGTACAATAACACTGCCAGAGCCTTCATCTCTGGCGAACAGCCTCTTAATTTAGTGTTTGTAAAATTACATCCACACTCTTTGCATTTATACCTTTGCATACCCCTAATATTACCATTCTTAACGTATTTACTGCTACTGCATTTTTTACACTCTGTATTCATATTTCTATTTTCTTTGTTGCTCGCTATATTCATTTTAGCATCTTATCTATCTTATGGCAACACTCCCAAAGATTTTGCAGATGGAGAGACAAAAGGATATGGGAGGCTTTATTGGAGATATTTGTGAAAGAACCTGATATGGAATGGTTAATGATAGACGCAAGTCATAGTAAAGTGCATCCACATGCTTCAGGTGCAAAAGGCGGCAATCAAGATATGAGTCGTACAAAAGGGGGCTCAATACAAAGATTCACCTTGCCGTGGATTCACATGGTATGCCACTCAAAGTTATTGTCACAAAAGGCTCAGAAGCTGATTGCAAGCAGGCTGTTAATCTTATTGAAGAGATGAAAGCTGAGTACTTACTAGCCGACAGAGGGTACGATGTTAATTACATAATTGACCATGCCCAAGAATTGGGCATGAGAGTTGTTATTCCTCCTAAAAAGAACAGAATCACCCAGAGAAAATACAATAAAGATTTATATAAAATAAGGCATATTGTAGAAAACACCTTTCTTCATCTTAAAAGATGGAGGGGAATTGCAACCAGATATGCTAAAAATTCAGCTTCTTTCCTTGCCGCAATTCAGATTAGATGTTTATCTCTTTGGCTTAAAATCTCATGACGACATTATCTAGTTTGTTTTGTTCCATACGTACTTTGTCCTTTTCCAGAACATCCAATGCACATAGTTAACACGATTATAAGTAATGGGAGTGTTGCAAGATGGAATAAAGAAAGGTATAGTGGAGTGGATTACAGAATAAAGAAGAGAAAAATGTCATCAGCGCATCAAATAATAATGGTATGTTTGGATCAATTGGTTGGTAGTGAGCATCAATATCGCAAATTTAAGGAGCTGTTTAATTTTGGGGCAGTAGAGCAAGAGCTGAAGGGAATTGAATCTCCTGCTAATTATAAGGGATATGGTGTTTTACGTTTATTTAAATGCTTGTTGTTACAGTTTATGGAAGATTTGTCAGATCGTGAACTAGAAAGATATTTGAGTGACAGTGTTGCAGCCAAGTGGTTTTGTGATTTTGATTTAACCGAAGCCACACCTGATTATAGCGTTTTTAGTAGAATCCGCTCAAAGATAGGAACAAATTTGTTATCAAAAATCTTTGCCATTTTTAGAGATCAACTAAAATCTCAAGGATATATGAGCGAGGTATTTACTTTTGTTGATGCAAGTCACTTGATCTCCAAAGCTAATTTATGGGAAGAGCGGGATGAAGCCAGAAAACAAAAATATGAAAAACTTAACAACGAAGTCTTGCCTAAAGTCGCACATGATAAACAAGCCAAAATAGGGTGCAAGGGTGGTAGTAAATTTTGGTATGGCTATAAGAAAAACATGTAAGCGTAGATATTCAATCCGGAATGATCAACAAGGTTGCTATAACGCCTGCTAATGTTACCGATGCAAAGGGAGTTGCGCATGTTTTACCAAATAGTGGAGCAGTTTATGCTGACAAAGGGTATTGTGTTGCACCAGCAAAGAATGCAGCTAAAAGCAGAGGTATTCATTTTTGCGCCATCAAGAAAAACAATATGAAGCAAAAGAATTTTGACCTTGATCGATACTATACTTCCATAAGGGCTCCGTTTGAGAGGGTGTTTTCTCAAGATAATAAACGATTGCGATACATAGGAATTGCCAAAAATCAGTTTGCTGAATTTATGAATGCTATCTGCTTTAATTTAAAACGTTTAACGGTTCTTACTGCCTAAGCTCATAAAATCACGCTTCGCAGAATCAATAAAAAGCTAAAAATTACCATATCCCACCTCAAAGAAATCTTTTGAATTCTTGGGGAAACCAGTTTTTTGTTAATTTTTTTAGACCATGGTCCAAACTTCCTTAAATCAAACCATCACATTTATCCTTATTTTATCTTTCAACGCTCCCTGTTTGTAAAATTACATCCACACTCTTTGCATTTATACCTTTGCATACCCCTAATATTACCATTCTTAACGTATTTACTGCTACTGCATTTTTTACACTCTGTATTCATATTTCTATTTTCTTTGTTGCTCGCTATATTCATTTTAGCATCTTATCTATCTTATGGCAACACTCCCATATTTTAATTGCAGCCAATCCCGGAGTGGGTTTATGAATAAAGAGAAAATTTAATTCTGTACTTTTGTACGCGCCTCATGCTTATCACTCACACTGCCGCTTTTTTGAATTCTGAAATGCTTAATTTATTAGGGGCATACTTATCAAGAATAATCAATAACCTTCTATGGTTTGTTTCTGCGATTCTTACTCAATCTATCAATTAACGCTTCTACAGAGCTTACAGTTAGATTTTCGTAATAATCATTGTTGACCTGCACAACTGGAGCTGCAACACATGCTCCTAAGCATTCCACCTCAACCAATGTGAATTGTCTGTCTTGCGTTGTTTCTCCCAAATCGATATTTAATTTCTGTTTACAGGCCTTTGTTATGTCCTTGGCCCCTCTCAACATACACGGAGTTGTTCTGCATACCTGAATAAGATTTTTGCCAACAGGTTGCTTGTTGAACATGGTATAAAAAGTTGCAACTTCATATACTTGCATTGCGGGCATATCAAGAAGTTCAGCTATATAGTCCATAGCAGCAATTGGAATCCAATTATCGTGTTGCTCTTGCGCTATAAATAAAAGTGGCATTACAGCACTTTTTTGCTTACCAATGGGGTATTTCTTGATCCATTCTTGAGCCTTTGCAAGGTTTTGCTCGTTAAATTTGAATGAACGTGGTTGTTCAAATTTAATTTCCTTTAACATTGAGACCATAATTCAACTTACCTATCTATTTCACCAAAAACGATGTCCATACTCCCTATATTCGCAACTATATCAGCAAGCATATGGCCTTTGCTCATAAACTCAAGAGCTTGTAGGTGTGCAAAACCTGGTGCTCTTATATGACATCTATAAGGCTTATTGCTCCCATCTGCCACTAAATATACCCCAAATTCTCCCTTAGGTGCCTCAACTGCTGTATAGGTTTCTCCTGGAGGGACATTGTATCCTTCAGTGAATAGCTTGAAGTGGTTGATCATAGCCTCCATTGAGCTTTTCATATCTCTTCGATTAGGAGGGGCAATTTTTTTGTCAGAAGTATGAACATCTCCTTTAGGCATTGACTGCATGCACTGTTTTATTATTTTGATGGATTCTTTCATTTCCGCCATCCTTACAAGGTATCGATCATAACAATCGCCATTCTTGCCAATTGGAATTTGGAAATCCAGCTTTTCATAGGCCTCATAAGGTTGGGACTTCCTTAAATCCCACGGGATTCCGGAAGCTCTCAACATTGGGCCAGAAAACCCCCAATCTAAAGCCTGTTTTTTTGTAACCTTACCAATATCCACCAGACGTTGTTTAAATATTCTATTTTCATCTAATAATGTCTCAATGTCTTCGACTTTTTTGGGGAATGTTTCAAAAAAAGAGCTTATGTCTTCTAATAGCTTGTTATCTATATCCTGAGCAACTCCCCCAGGCCTTATATAAGCTGCGTGTAATCTGGCTCCAGACGCTCTTTCGTAAAATTCCATCATTACTTCTCTTTCTTCAAACATCCATAACAATGGAGTCATAGCTCCTACATCAAGTGCATATGTTGTGATATTTAAAAGGTGGTTCAATATTCTGGTAATTTCGCTGAACAGCACCCTAAGATACTGCGCTCTAATTGGAATTTGGCATTGCAATAATTTTTCTACCGCCAGACTAAAGCAGTGCTCTTGGCACATAGGTGATACATAATCTAGTCTATCAAAATAAGGCAAAGCCTGAAGATAAGTTTTGTGTTCAATTAACTTTTCTGTTCCTCTATGTAACAACCCAATATGCGGATCAGCACGTTCTATCACCTCTCCGTCCATTTCAAGTATCAACCTTAAAACACCATGGGCTGCTGGATGTTGTGGTCCAAAATTTATCGAAAAGTTTTTTATGTCTTTTTTATCACCTGAGCTTGCCATTAGCAAAATCTGTTCCATGCGTTGATATCTTGCACATGGTATCACAGAGAGCGCACGAAATAAAGAGGTATGCTTAAAATTTAAAAAGTGACTTATAAACTTTAATTTTACAGTTGGCTGAAATAAATTCCGTCAAAAATACAGATTGATGTTTTTGGTCTTTTGAAGAGGGTAAAGTGTAATGTTTACAACCAATGAAATAAAAATATTTGCTTCGTATATGCAATTAATATACGCTGCGTTAAGTCTTGCATTGCAGTGAATTGCCTTGTTGTCACTATATAGCTAAGCTACTCTAATAATAATTATTGCTAAATATTTTTATTTTATATAGAATTTGCCTGATAAAACTAGAACTAAAATTTTTATGAGTCTGAAGTCTATAAAGTTTGGTGGCACTTCAATGGGAAGTGCTAAGTCGATATTAGCATGTGCCAACATTGCAAAGAATCGAATGCTTAAATCTTCAGTGATTGTCACAGTTTCTGCCGTTGGAGGTGTTACGGATAAGTTGCTGGACATCATCAAATTGGCAAGAAAATCAAAACCAAGACTTGTAAAGTCTATGATCTTGGAAATTTCAAGCGTGCACAAAAAAATTCTTCAGGAAATGATAGATAACGAAGAAAAGAGTTTACACATCTGGAATGAAGATTTTAAGCCTATTATAGAAAAGCTTGAAGCAATCAGCTATGGGACTAGTTTAGTTGGGGACTTAACCGATAAAACGGTGGCAAGAATCTGTGCATTTGGGGAAAAACTATCCTCTCTATTAATGGTTTATGCGTTGGATATGATAGGAGTGCCTGCACACAGAATAGAATCAGAGCGCATCGTAAGAACGGATAACAATTATTTAAAAGCAAAAGTAAATTTTCAAGCCACAAACGTTGCGTCAAAAAAAGTGATAAGACCATTGCTTGGTAAAAAAATTGTACCAGTGGTTACAGGGTTTATCGGTAAAGACACACATGGTGATATAACGCTGCTTGGCAGAGGAGGAAGCGATTACACATCCTCCATCATGGCGATGGTTTTCAACGCCGATTCCATTGAGATATGGACAGACGTTAATGGCATAATGACCGCTGACCCAAGGATAGTCAAGGATGCATTCTCCTGGGAAAGCCTGGATATGAATGTGATGTCTGAAATGGCATATAGCGGAGCTAAAGTTGTCCATCCTGACACAATCGCCCTTGCAGTTGAAAGAGACATACCAGTTTATGTCTATAACACTTTCGATCTTTCTTTCAATGGGACTAAAATTACGAAAATCTCTTCTTGTGCGAAAGGTATTGTTGCAAATCCTGGTAATACGCTGATAACCCTAAAGAACACAAACATTATTAACGGTGTTGGCTTCGTAAAAAAGGTGACCTCGATAGTAGCAGAGCATAATATACCAATAGATGTATGTGCAACGTCTGAGATATCTTTTACTTTCTCTATTAAGTCGGAAGATTACTCACAAAAGCTGTATAAAAGCCTTGAGAACTTTGCTTTAGTAAAGGTGCAGAAAAATATGACGAAGCTCTGTTTTATAGGTAATAATGTCAATCATGATACGATGCTTCTTTCTGGTATATTCTCATTATGTAAGGAGCACGACGTTCTTGTTCATACAATAAGCGTGAGTGCAGCCGGGAACAATATTACTTTAATGATAGATGAAGATAAAACCCAGGTTATTTTAGGAGCCCTGCATAAAAAATTTTTAAAAGAGGAAGAATGCAAAAAATAGACTATTTTGAGAAGAATTCTGATTTATTAGCGCAAATCATTAAAGACGTTGGGAGTCCAGTTTTTGTTACTGATAAGTCTGCCCTAGAGCAGAGAGTTTCATCAATTAAAGCTGCTTTTGGTGATAATTGTTTGCTGTATTATGCAATCAAAGCAAATTTCAATCCGTCCATAGTAAATGTTTTAAAAAGTGCAGGGATTGATGGTATAGAGACAATCTCCCCATATGAGATTGAATTGGCAAAAAAGTTAGGGTTTGCAAACGCCCAAATATTGTTTACAGGCAACAACGCAGATTGGCAAGAATTGGACATAGCTAAAGCGTCTGGGGCCACGGTTAATATAGGTTCGATGTCAGAGCTGAATTATTATGCTGGTAAATATCATGGAAGTAATATTTCAATTCGTGTTAACCCGGGGTTTGGCGATGGAGAATTTAAGCAAGTGGTAACTGGCGGTGTGAGTTCTAAATTTGGCATTTTACATACACAAATAGAGGAGGCTCTAAGCATAATACGTACTGGTGGTATAAACCTTGTGGGACTCCATTGTCATTTGGGTTCTGGCATTTATAGCACAGATAATTTTGCGCCTATGGTGGAGTATATGTTCAACTTAGCAAATGGAATCGAAAGCGTACAGTTTATTGATATCGGTGGTGGTTTTGGGGTTAGGTATAGGCAGTCGGACGAAGCAATAGACCTAGCACAATTTGCGGACGTTGTCAGTCAGTGCTATGCCAAATATCCCAAACTAAGAAATAATGGCGTGAAGATTATACTAGAACCTGGAAAGTATCTGGTTGCTGAATCAGCTTTTTTACTTACAAAAATAACAAATCTTAGAGAGCAACATGGTGTAAAAATTGTTGGTGTTGATACGGGGTTTAATCACATAATAAGACCAGCCTTATATGGTGCATATCATCATATGATTAACATATCCAAGCCGTATGAAGATAAGGAACTGGTCAAGGTTGTGGGCAACATTTGCGAATCGACAGACGTGTTGAATGAAGAGGTAGAAATATCCAGGCCCCAAGAAGGTGATGTTATAGCGATATTGACCGCAGGGGCGTATTGCGCATCTATGAGTAGTTTATATAATTTGCGTCCATATGCAGCTGAGGTTTTATTGGAAAAGCATGGATTTACGCTCATTCGAAGGAGATTAAGTTTTCAAGAGATGTTTGGCTCCCTGGGTTTTGTTCCATGAAATTTTTAAGAGTGTTGATATACCTCTCGTAAATCAAGAGTTGATGAAATTTATAGACGACAGAGAACTTAAAAAATTCAGAGTGTTAGCCAAAGATAGATATAAAATTGCCCTGCTCACTTAGGAAATTATTGTTATCCTCAAAATGTAGCCAGAGCTTAATCGTAAGATCGACAACTTCTTCAGATTTTGAAACTACCTTTGTTTTTCTGGTCATTCTTGCAATTCTGTGCCTTGTGTTTGAGTTATTGGACTCAATTGAGAGTGTATGTTGTTTGCCAACAACATGTTGATGGCGAGGTATAACCTCTGAATAAACAGACCAATCGTCTGTGTAATAAGTGCAATTATCTCTACTTATGATTTTCCACAATTTTCTAAAGGTGGCACCGTCAAGTTAATGGAGGTAAGGGCGTGACAGAGCATCTTTTTGAAAATTATGCAGCAGCTATGGATTGAGCGGCGTGATCCCAAATAGATTTAGCTTCGAAAAACATTTCTTTTTGCTTGCTAGAACTGTTAATATACCTGCCCACATCTACTGAAAATATGTTCCTTATTTTTCCCATCAAAGAAAGAGTTTGCTGTACCCCAGAAGGAGATTTGAATTTTATTAGGCATTTCTCTTTCCTGCGTGTTGGTTGGTGTGCATTTTCAACCCTATTATTTAATCCTTTATGGCGCCTATGCTCTGTTTTAGGGCACATTTCTTTTATAGGTTTGGTATAGCTTTTTAATTTATCTGTCACGATTACTCTGGGTACTGGATTTGATTGTAATAATCTTGATAAAAACCTTATCGCAGACTTTTTATTACGTCTGGTCTGTAGGAAGACATCTATCTCATATCCATCTTCATCTACAGCTCTCCACAAAATAAAATATTTACCGTTAATTTTAATGCTCATCTCATCCAAATGCCATTTATCCTTTGCTTTCCTCTACTTCTTCTTGATTATATCTAAAAACCTTTTTCCAAATTTAATACACCATGCTCTTATCGTTTCATGGCTTACTTCTATACCCCTGTATAACAACTCTTCTGCTACGTCTCTATAACTCAAATTAAATCTGTGGTACAACCAAACTGCATGTCCTATTATCACCATTGGATATCTGTATCTGCTCGCTCTTTCTTCCATTGTTTTTCTATTATTTTTTATTTTGCTCCAATTTACTATTTTTTCCCTCTTCTCTCAATACCTTTTGCACCTCAACTTTTTTAACTTGACGGTGCCAACATTAACTACTACGATGTGGTCAGAGCTCTATCTAGTTCCGACGTCTATTATGGAGGCTATAGACAGGCGTTTAGTGCAAGCAACCCATCCAGCCCTTTTAACCTTTACGGGAGCACATCTTATCGAACTGTGGGTTTAAAGGGCACCGTCAAGTTAAAAAAGTTGAGGTGCAAAAGGTATTGAGAGAAGAGGGAAAAAATAGTAAATTGGAGCAAAATAAAAAATAATAGAAAAACAATGGAAGAAAGAGCGAGCAGATACAGATATCCAATGGTGATAATAGGACATGCAGTTTGGTTGTACCACAGATTTAATTTGAGTTATAGAGACGTAGCAGAAGAGTTGTTATAAAGGGGTATAGAAGTAAGCCATGAAACGATAAGAGCATGGTGTATTAAATTTGGAAAAAGGTTTTTAGATATAATCAAGAAGAAGTAGAGGAAAGCAAAGGATAAATGGCATTTGGATGAGATGAGCATTAAAATTAACGGTAAATATTTTATTTTGTGGAGAGCTGTAGATGAAGATGGATATGAGATAGATGTCTTCCTACAGACCAGACGTAATAAAAAGTCTGCGATAAGGTTTTTATCAAGATTATTACAATCAAATCCAGTACCCAGAGTAATCGTGACAGATAAATTAAAAAGCTATACCAAACCTATAAAAGAAATGTGCCCTAAAACAGAGCATAGGCGCCATAAAGGATTAAATAATAGGGTTGAAAATGCACACCAACCAACACGCAGGAAAGAGAAATGCCTAATAAAATTCAAATCTCCTTCTGGGGTACAGCAAACTCTTTCTTTGATGGGAAAAATAAGGAACATATTTTCAGTAGATGTGGGCAGGTATATTAACAGTTCTAGCAAGCAAAAAGAAATGTTTTTTGAAGCTAAATCTATTTGGGATCACGCCGCTCAATCCATAGCTGCTGCATAATTTTCAAAAAGATGCTCTGTCACGCCCTTACCTCCATTAACTTGACGGTGCCCAGGAACTCATTAAGTAGTGTATTTGACGCAGAATTCTTTTGCCTGATAAAGTCCCTTAATTTCGATTAACTTTTTATCATACTCTCTTATTTTTACATTAGCTTCAAGCAGTATTTCCTTTGAAATTTGTATGCTCTCGCGCCAATACTCGTTTTGGTTACTCACCAAATTGCCAGGAAAGTTCGCATCAAAAATAACTTCCTTGATACCAACTTGGATGATGCTTTTTGCACACCTGGAGCAAGGTATCCATGTTGTGTAAAGGGAACAATTCTTTATAGCAGTGCCAACCCTAGCGCAATACAGCAATGCATTCTCCTCAGCGTGGTTGGAGGCCAAATACTTATAATTCTTATCTGCGTATCTATCAGGCTTATCTGTGACTCCTCGTGGTAAACCATTATAACCAGTAGACCTAATTTCTTTGTCTTCATCGACAATAACAGCTCCGACTCTGGTGCTTGGGTCCTTACTTTTCATAGATATCAAATAGGCCATGGTCATAAAATATTCATCCCAAGAATAATGCGTAGCCATAATTAATTCATAAGTTTATTTATCTTTTTTCAAGGTAACAGCTTGGCCGGAAATAATCACTCTATTTTTCAAATTTTCACATCTAATAACTCCCCCTCGATGCGATGCCTGGTACGCAATCATTTTATCTTTCCCCAGTTTTTTAGACCAATACGGTGTTAATCTGCAATGCCCGGAACCACAAACTGGGTCTTCATTTATTGCAACTGAAGGGGCAAAGTACCTAGAGATGAAGTCATATTCTTCATCTTTTGAGGTTATTAACAACGCTCTATAAGGTAAAGAGGCAATCAAATCCAACTTTGGTATGAAGTTTCTTACTTCACTACTGTGTTTAAGCTCCACAAACAAAACATTTTCGGAGAGCCCAACATAAACAACATTGTAGCCTTTAAGTATTGTAGAAATTGTATGATTTAATTCTTGAGGTTCAACAGCCATGCTGGAAGCATTGACGCTTATCCATCCATCTTCTTGAGAAATTTTCAATTCTCTTTGCATGTTGAAAAAAGATATCTCTGCACTTTGTTCTGCCAAATTATTTTCGTATAACACATGGGCAGAGGCAAGCGTGGCATGGATGCAAAAAGGAGCCTCGGAATTTGGGGTAAACCAACGGATATAATAATTGTTCTCAAACAACTTTTTCACAAACGCTGTTTCTGAGAAATTTATTTCCGTTGCAATTTCTTGCATCTTTTCAACTGCTGGGAACTCTTCCACAATGCAGACCCCTGCAGGATTTCCAGAATCAACTTCTCTTGAAAACGCATTTACAAGTTTTAACAGCATACTTTCATATTTGTGTTAAGGATTATTTTTATAATATTTTGAAGGTTAAATGTAAAAGAGCAAAAATTTTTTATGCATAGCTAATGATAAACTTTTTATAAAACCAACATTAAAAAGCCAACTCCCTGAAAATACACAGAGAGCGCAAGCATGATATCATTTCTATACACTCTTATCAACGACAGTTTAATGAGGTAACTCAAGTTTATAACCAACCGACCTGATTGTCTTTATAATTTCTACGGAATCATTTTTATCTGCTCTGACCAAAGCTTTACGTAGCCTTGTTATATGGACGTCTATAGTTCTTTCCTCAACATATGTTTCCATTCCCCATATTTTACTCATTAACATATCGCGCGAAACGACTTTTTCTGAATTTTCTAGCAAAATTTGCAAAATTTGAAATTCGATTGGCGCCAACTTAATCTCCACATTATTTTTGGAGGTTTTATGACGTGCTGTATCCATTTCTATGCCTTTATAAGCTAACAATCCCTCTTTGGTAAGAGGTGCTGCTCGTCTTAATAAAGCCCTGACTCTGGCAATCAACTCTTGAGAAGAAAATGGCTTTGACAAATAATCGTCCGCCCCACTGTCCAAACCTATAACTTTTTCAAAGTCTGATCCTCTAGCTGATATCATAATAACTGGAAGAGCGTTAACTCTCTTGGATTTTCTGATTTCCTTACAAATATCGATACCAGATTTTCCTGGCAACAACCAGTCTAACAATACTAAATCTGGGTTGTTTTTTTCTATAGTTTCAACCGCACACAAACCATCACCCAATACCGCTACATCATAGTCATTATCTATTAGACTGGACTTAATTTGTTGAGCTACCCCCTCTTCGTCCTCTATAACAATGATTTTTGTTTTTAGCTTCTTACTCATTTTTTTCCCTGAACCAATGGTGCCAGATGTCTGATTTGAACAGACGACCTACCGCTTACAAGGCGGTTGCTCTACCACTGAGCTAATCCGGCTATGTCTCCTACTTAAGCACATCACATGTGTAGCATGTTTTTAGGTTTTTGGGAATAAATATTTATTCAAATTGCAATAATTTTAAAATCCTACTCCTTCCAGGGGCACCGTCAAGTTAATGGAGGTAAGGGCGTGACAGAGCATCTTTTTGAAAATTATGCAGCAGCTATGGATTGAGCGGCGTGATCCCAAATAGATTTAGCTTCAAAAAACATTTCTTTTTGCTTGCTAGAACTGTTAATATACCTGCCCACATCTACTGAAAATATGTTCCTTATTTTTCCCATCAAAGAAAGAGTTTGCTGTACCCCAGAAGGAGATTTGAATTTTATTAGGCATTTCTCTTTCCTGCGTGTTGGTTGGTGTGCATTTTCAACCCTATTATTTAATCCTTTATGGCGCCTATGCTCTGTTTTAGGGCACATTTCTTTTATAGGTTTGGTATAGCTTTTTAATTTATCTGTCACGATTACTCTGGGTACTGGATTTGATTGTAATAATCTTGATAAAAACCTTATCGCAGACTTTTTATTACGTCTGGTCTGTAGGAAGACATCTATCTCATATCCATCTTCATCTACAGCTCTCCACAAAATAAAATATTTACCGTTAATTTTAATGCTCATCTCATCCAAATGCCATTTATCCTTTGCTTTCCTCTACTTCTTCTTGATTATATCTAAAAACCTTTTTCCAAATTTAATACACCATGCTCTTATCGTTTCATGGCTTACTTCTATACCCCTTTATAACAACTCTTCTGCTACGTCTCTATAACTCAAATTAAATCTGTGGTACAACCAAACTGCATGTCCTATTATCACCATTGGATATCTGTATCTGCTCGCTCTTTCTTCCATTGTTTTTCTATTATTTTTTATTTTGCTCCAATTTACTATTTTTTCCCTCTTCTCTCAATACCTTTTGCACCTCAACTTTTTTAACTTGACGGTGCCCGCTATATTCATTTTAGCATCTTATCTATCTTATGGCAACACTCCCAAAATTAGATGATAAAAGTCAATGATTTTGAAGCTGAGTATGGTTTTAGAAATCAAATAGCTTGAAAAGATTATTGAAAAAGGAAATAATGATGCCGGCGATGGAGCAAAATTATTGGTGTTGTTTATGTCTTTATGTATTGTGGATGGGTATAACTTTGTTTTTAGAGCGTTTCATTCATTACCACCGTTAAGTACTTCAAACAACATTCCGGTCGGTGCGGTGTATGGCTTTGTAAACATGCTTGCAAAATTAATAGAAAATAACGATTGCCAGATGTTGGCAATCGCGCTTGATAGCGGCAGGAAAACGTTCAGAAATGACTTGTATAAGGAATACAAGGCGCATAGGGAAGAACCAGCTGAGGAGTTGAAAATCCAGTTTCCAATCATCAGAGAGGCAATCGAGGCTTTTGGGGTTAAAGCAATAGAGGCTCCTGGGTTTGAGGCTGATGACATTATTGCCACTTATACCAGGGTTGCTTTGAATAACAAAATGAAGGTGCGGATTATAAGTTCGGATAAAGATTTGGTTCAACTGCTGCAAGACGGAGTTGAGATCTATGATCCACTAAAGAAGAAGTTGATAGACTATGCTGCTGTTGAGGAGAAGTATGGCATTCGCCCTAACCAAATGGTGGATTATTTAGCATTAATTGGGGATTCTTCAGACAACATTCCAGGGGTGAAGAACGTGGGGCCCAAAACTGCAGCCAAGTTGTTGGCTGAATTTGGCGACTTAGAAAACATATATAATAACATAGAGAAAGTTGAGCCAATAAGGGTGAGGGCTCTGCTTGAAGACTCAAAGGAAAATGCGATACTGTCAAAAAAACTTGTTATTTTGGATGATAATGTGGAGCTTCCATTCACGCTTGAGCAGTTGAATTTTGACAAACCTAAGCAAGATGTGCTTGGAGCTTTTTTAAACAAGTATGAATTCAAGTCTCTGTCCACGCAAAGGTCACTGTTTACAAATGCAGATGTTCAGCCGCAAAAGGCAGGTACTGATGTGGTTGTGAAGGGTGTAACTTTGGACGACATAGAAAATTTAAAACCGCAAATAGAGGAATATGGCAATTTTTATTTCCATATTAGGTCTGACAGTTTTTCATTTTACCTTCAAGGAATACTCTATGAGATACATTTATCACCGTTAAAGGAAGATGTTGGTATAGACAAGGTTTTAACAGCGTTTTTAAGTGTTCTGGAAGATGCATCCATCAAGAAGATTTGTTTTGATGTGAAGGGCGTGATGCATGATTGTATAAAGCTGAAAATAAATTTGCAGGTGTTTGATGATTTGTCTTTGTTGTTTTACACATTGAATACGGGTAAGAAAAGACCAAGCCTAGAAGGTTTGCTGGAGTTATATGCTCTTGGTTACAATAAGCACGATGCCTTTTCTGTTTTCAACATATATAACATTTTGCGTGCGCAACTTTTAGATATGCGTCAATTTGAAGTATATGAAATGATAGAAAAGCCACTTTTGTCATTATTGGTGAAAATTGAAGCAAAAGGTGTAAAAGTAGATACAAAAATCCTTGAAAATTTGGAGGAGGAGTTCTCTGAGAAGTTAAAAGTGCTGCAAAATGAGATATACCAAAGTACAGAAGTGGAGTTTAACATCGCTTCCCCAAAGCAAATTGGAGAGGTTTTGTTTGATAAACTAAAACTGGAGGGAGGAAGAAAATCAAAGAAAACTGATGCATACATCACAGATGCCGAAACATTGGATAAAATAGCTGTAGAGACTGGTAATATAGTTTTGCAAAAGATACTTAAATGGCGGCAATATTCAAAGCTTATCAACACATATACAAAAGCTTTAAGACAGGCTGTGGACCATCAAGATGGTAGGGTTCACACCACTTTTTCTATGGTGACGACGTCAACTGGAAGGCTGTCTTCTCATGATCCAAACTTGCAAAACATTCCGATTAAGACAGATGATGGAAATAAAATCAGGAAGGCATTTGTTGCGGAGGAGGGCAACTTAATTGTTTCGGCTGATTATTCACAGATAGAACTCAGAATACTTGCGCATATTGCAGATATTAAAGCTTTGCAAGAGGCTTTTAATCATGATAAAGATGTACACAGCATAACTGCAAGTCAGGTTTTCGGCATCCCGCTTGAGAATGTCGATCAGGATCATAGAAGAAAGGCAAAAGCTATCAACTTTGGTATTATATATGGTCAAAGTTCGTACGGGTTGGCAAATAGCTTGAATATTGATAGGAAGGAAGCCTCCTCCTATATTGAGTCTTATTTTAAACAATATCCAGGAATTAAGGAGTATATGGATAGAACTGTAGCATTTGCAAGAAAGCATGGGTATGTGAAGACTTTGATGGGGAGGAAATGTTATGTTGAGAACATCAACAGCAATAACTACAATCTGAAAAATTTTGCTGAAAGGGCCGCAATTAATGCTCCAATCCAGGGTACTGCGTCAGAGATAATCAAAAAAGCTATGGTATCTTTAAACTCTGATCTGCAAAAATTTTTGATTTTACAGATTCATGATGAACTGTTGTTTGAGGTCCCAGAACAATTAGTTGAAAAAAGTTGCGTGGAGATTGAGAAAGCAATGAAAGATGTGGTTAACTTATCTGTGCCAATCAAGCTTGATGTTTCTTATGGGAGGTCTTGGTATGACACGAAACCATAGTTCTGTTTTTTACGTAGATTCATTGCAAACGCCAATTAGAGATATGTTTGCTGTTGCCAACAAGGAGAGTTTATATCTTTTGGATTTTGTTGATAGGCTGGGATTGAAGCATAGAATGGAAATGATATGTGCTGATGTGCAGGTTGTTTCTGGTGGTAATCCTGTTACGGCTTACATTAGAAAAGAAATGAAAGATTATTTTCAAGGCCACCTAAGGAAATTTCAAGCTCCTTTATATATGCACGGTACTGAATTCCAAAAGATGGTGTGGTCAGAACTTATGAAAGTTCCTTATGGTGATACAAGAAGCTATCTTGAACAAGCAAGAGCAATTTCAAAGCCAACTTCATTTAGAGCTGTTGCAAACGCAAATGCAGCGAATAATATCTGTATTATCATTCCGTGTCATCGCATTATTAACAGTAATGGTGAGCTTGGTGGATATGGCGGTGGTGTTGTTCGGAAACAATGGCTTCTTGACCATGAAAAAGCTGCTTCAGAACCACATACATGCATACTTCCCGTAAAATAAGAGTTGGAAAATTTATAGACGACAGATAACTTTTTGAAGCTAGCGGAGTATAATAGCCGCATGACGGGTTTAGGTTGACAAAGGTATTAGCATACTATAAAAAAGCCGTTATTAAGTTTGTGCTATGCAAAAAACGGAGTCAAGTATGTTAGTCTTTAACAGGCATTTGTTGCAAAAGCTTGGTACAGCGCTTATGCTTGGCATGGGCAGTGGTATTGTCTATGCGTTTTTAGTTAGCACTACGTGTGCTTATCTGAAAGAGTCTGGTTTGTCTTTGGCAGTGATCGGATTTTTTTCTGTAAGTACAATGCCATTCTCACTGAAATATTTTTGGTCCCCATTTGTCGACCACTATAAATTGAAAATATTCCCCGACAACTTTGGGCAAAGAAAAAGTTGTATAATCCTCATGCAAATGTTTTTATTTGTTGCGATATTTGGATTTGGATTTATTGATCTGGTAGAGCATCAAGCTTGGGCATTATTACTGTTGGTTATAATTGGATTTTTGGGAGCAACTTCCGATATTGCATTAGAAGCTTATAGAATTGAATTGTTTTCCAAAGAGGAATCCGGGATTGGTAATGGATTTGTGATATATGGTTTTAGAATTGGTTTCATAGTCTCTGGTATATTTGGATTGTGGTTGTCGACCATATTGCCATGGAGAAATGTTTTCATGATATTGGCTTTGTTTATTTTACCCTGCACAACTGTGATTGCTTTGTCACCTGATAAAAAAGTATTAAGGGATAAACCTAAAAGAACAACGTACGGGAAATGGTTGAAATCCTATTTCTTAGAGCCGATTGTAAGTTTGATACAAATGCCAAAGTTTATTTGGATTATGGTGGTCATAGCATTCTTTAAGGTTGGTGATGCTTACTTAGATACCATGTCATTACCATTTTTGATGGAGATAGGGTTTTCAAAAAGTGAAATTGCAGGAGTGGCAAAAACTTGTTCAACAGTGGGAGCGGTGTTTGGTACTTTTATTGGTAGCGTATTAATATCTAAGTTCCATTTTAAAGTAATGTTATTAGCTGCCGAGATTCTTGCGGCTATCACAAATCTTCAGTTTTTAATTCTTCTCAAAGTGCAAAAGAACTTGTTGATACTGGGAGCTATCAATTTTGTTGAGAGTTTTTGTTATGGGATTAGTAATATTGCATTAATTACGTATATGAGTTCATTTTGTAGTAAAAAATTTACAGCGACACATTTTGCAATCTTGCTTTCTATCTCGGCTCTTAGTAAGGCGTTATTGTCTCCAACTTCTGGGGTTGTAGCACAAAACTTTGGGTGGCAGAATTTTTTTGTTATCTCCTCATTATTCTCTATTCCATCGCTTTTATGCATTTATCTGATATATTGGCGGAATAATAAAACGAATTTACCATATAAATGAATAACGTAGTGCTTATTATGGCTGCTGGCAACTCAGTAAGATTTGCTGCAGATTTACCCAAACAATATAACAAAGTCAATGGAAAAACCTTATTAAGATGGGCTATAGAGGCATTTTTACAAAACAAGTTGATAGATAAAATTGTTGTGGTGATTAACGAAGAACACCTGCATTTTTATGAAAATTCTACAGAAGATATTGGTAACATGTTGGAATACACATTGGGTGGTGATACCAGAAAAAAATCTGTGGCTTCGGGGCTGCAGTATTTGCAAAAATTTAACCCCGTGAATGTTTTGATTCATGATGCTGCAAGGCCGCTTGTCTCACAGAAATTAATCAACAGGGTGGTAGAAGGGCTTGATATTTGTGAGGCTGTTGACGTTGGTTTGCAAGCAGTGGATACCATAAAATATGAAAAGCCTGATGGAATTGAGGTTCTTGAGAGAGAGAAAGTTTATGCTACTCAAACCCCCCAAGGGTTTAAGTTTGAAACAATTTCAACATTACATCAAAACATTCAAGGGGATTATACAGATGACATCAGTATATGCTTGGAAAATCAGATCAATATAAAAAGAATTGAAGGAGAAAGAAGTAACATAAAAATCACCAACTGGAGCGATTTTGAGTATTTTAAGTTTATTAAGAAAGAAAACAAAGTTTATAGAACAGGCTTGGGGACAGATGTGCATCGATTTTCTGAATTTTTGGAATCCGACGTGATGATAAAGATTTGTGGCATAGAGGTTGCGCATAATCAGTTGATAATCGCCCATTCTGACGGTGACGTTGGGTTTCATGCCATTACAGAAGCTCTTTTAGGGGCAATGGCGTTGGGAAATATTGGGCAAATATTCCCAGACAATGACGGTAGATATAAAAATATGGACTCAGCTCATTTTTTAATCTACGCTCGGAATGAGTTGCGCAAGCTATGTTGTGAAATAGTGAATATAGACCTAACAATAATATGTGAAAAACCAAGGATTATGCCTCATAGCCAAAGAATGCGTAAAAATATAGCTGATGTTTTGGAAATTGAAATATATCAGGTAAGTGTCAAAGCGACTACAACTGAAAAAATGGGGTTTTTAGGGAATCAAAACGGAATAGCTGCTCAAGCAATATGTACAGTAATTTCATAGGAGGCGTGGATGGCAAAAAAGAAATTTAATTTTAACAATTTAGTCAACACTAAAGCGGAGCGTTTCACACTTCCGTTCGCCTGGTATTCCATCATATCAACATGGTTTTTTGTTGGTAAGTTGCCATTTGCTCCCGGTACTTTTGGTTCTATCGCTGCGTATCCACTGTATTATTATATACTGATGCATTCTTACTCAAGTACTGATGCAAAGCTACATATACTGTTGGCGATAATAACTCTTTTTATCATTGTTTTTTTTGCGATTGACAAGTTTCAGAGAGAAACTGGCACTTATGACCATAGCTACGTTGTGATTGATGAAGTAATTGGGCAACTACTTACACTATACATATCGTTTGACTGGGCATTTAGTATTGCTTATGCTCTGCAATTGAAAGTTCCATCTTATGCTCTTAGTTTTGTGATCGCATTTCTTCCTTTTAGATATTTTGACATAAGCAAGCCACTGCTTATTGGTTATGTTAATAAAAATTATAAAGGGGCATTTGGGGTGATATTTGATGATATTTTGGCGGCAGTTTGCGCTTCAGGAGTCTTATATGTAGCAAGCTTTATCTTTTCATATTTATCTAGGCTCTGATAACTTTAAAAATTTTAATTATCTTCATTTCTTAACATAATCTTAACATTTCTTGTGTATAATAAAGGCTTGGAGAGATTAATTACAGTTAAGGAAGAAGAAAACACCAAACAAACGGTATCGCTTATAAACCGCTTCACAGCGGTTTATAAGTTGGTATATATACCTCTGGTAAATCAAGGGTTGCAAATTTATAGACGACAGAGAACTTGGAAAAGAGCGAGGAATACGAGTGATGAGCATGAGGAGCGTACAAAAGTACGTGACGAAATGCGAAGTCCGAAGTATTTTGACGCCAATTTTTCAAGTTATCGGAGTATATTTCATCTGTACGTTTTGCCAACTTTCAGTTTGACTTGAGGTGCATATATTTTTACCACTTGAAATTTGCGCAAAAATGTTAATAATGAGTGGGGTATAGCAATGATGCGGGTCTTTAGTTTGAATAAAATTTTACTTCATTTTCTTTTGTTTTTTTTGAGTTTTAATCTTAGTGGGTGTGTTGTTTTGGGAGTTGGGACTGCGGCTACAACTGGGGCAATTGTGGCTGACGAAAGAAGTGTTGGCAATATATTGGATGACAAAGTTATTACAACCAAAGTGCAGTATGAGTTATCTAAAAGTAGCAAAAATAATTCACTAAGAGGTGTATCTGCCAATACTTATGAAGGAAGGGTTCTTTTAACTGGTTTTGTGACCGATATCGAATATAAAGATCAAGCTGAGAAATCAGCTTGGTTGATAAGTGGTGTTAAAGAAGTTATTAACGAAGTTAATATAAGTAGTAAAAATAAATCAAACACTGCTCAAGACCTCTGGATGACCACAAAAATAAAAACTAAGTTCCTGGTTACAAAAGAAATACATTCTGTTAATTACAAAGTTGTAGTCTATGACAGCGTGGCATATCTTTTGGGTATTGCAAGTACCCAGGAAGAACTAGATATTGCTTTACATACAGCAAGCGAAGTAGATGGGGTTTCTAAAGTAAAAAACTACATTTTGGTTAAAAACGATATCAGAAGAGCCGATTAGTCAAATTTTTATACCTTTTTAAAACTATGCGGTTATATTCACATGCATGAGATAGGAGATTTGCTTTAGGTATTTTTATTATTGCCCCACTCTAGCATCAATGACAAAATCCATGTGTTGGGATTGGTCCCAGTTTTTTTGAGTGTTGGAATACTGATTTATTTTAACACGGCACCGTCAAGTTAAAAAAGTTGAGGTGCAAAAGGTATTGAGAGAAGAGGGAAAAAATAGTAAATTGGAGCAAAATAAAAAATAATAGAAAAACAAGGCACCGTCAAGTTAAAAAAGTTGAGGTGCAAAAGGTATTGAGAGAAGAGGGAAAAAATAGTAAATTGGAGCAAAATAAAAAATAATAGAAAAACAATGGAAGAAAGAGCGAGCAGATACAGATATCCAATGGTGATAATAGGACATGCAGTTTGGTTGTACCACAGATTTAATTTGAGTTATAGAGACGTAGCAGAAGAGTTGTTATACAGGGGTATAGAAGTAAGCCATGAAACGATAAGAGCATGGTGTATTAAATTTGGAAAAAGGTTTTTAGATATAATCAAGAAGAAGTAGAGGAAAGCAAAGGATAAATGGCATTTGGATGAGATGAGCATTAAAATTAACGGTAAATATTTTATTTTGTGGAGAGCTGTAGATGAAGATGGATATGAGATAGATGTCTTCCTACAGACCAGACGTAATAAAAAGTCTGCGATAAGGTTTTTATCAAGATTATTACAATCAAATCCAGTACCCAGAGTAATCGTGACAGATAAATTAAAAAGCTATACCAAACCTATAAAAGAAATGTGCCCTAAAACAGAGCATAGGCGCCATAAAGGATTAAATAATAGGGTTGAAAATGCACACCAACCAACACGCAGGAAAGAGAAATGCCTAATAAAATTCAAATCTCCTTCTGGGGTACAGCAAACTCTTTCTTTGATGGGAAAAATAAGGAACATATTTTCAGTAGATGTGGGCAGGTATATTAACAGTTCTAGCAAGCAAAAAGAAATGTTTTTTGAAGCTAAATCTATTTGGGATCACGCCGCTCAATCCATAGCTGCTGCATAATTTTCAAAAAGATGCTCTGTCACGCCCTTACCTCCATTAACTTGACGGTGCCAGCTAGGAATATGAGTTAGGGTACATAAAGATACGCAACTATATGGGATAGCACAACATAAGTTCTGCATTATCCAAGTATATTTTGCCCCCAGCACTAGGATTTGTATTGAAGTAATAAATAAATCTGCTACCATTGGGGGGTATAAATTTTTTGTGAGTATGATAGAATCAGAGTCAGAACCCATGTTAGATGAGTGTCCCAAGCTTATAGGGGTGGATATTTCGGTGGGATCTTCAATGTGGGCATCACTAGACTTTGATGTTCACGAGCACTGCCATAAAGTGGTGGGAGCTGCTGTGTCTTATGTCTTAAATGATCATAATCAAAAATCTTTTATTGAAGTTTCGTTGTTGTTAGCAAACGATGAACATTTACATGATCTAAATAAGCAGTATAGGAACAAAGACGAAACAACCAATGTTTTATCGTTCCCGTTTACCGATGCTTCTACTGATGAGTTAGCCCATATGGCTGAATCTGGCAAACAACTTTTTTTGGGTGACGTTGCAATTAGCTACGAAAGGGTCGCGCAAGAAAGTTTACAGCAGGAAAAACCGTTTATTGAATATTTCACTTATATTTTGCTGCATGGGGTTTTGCACTTATTAGGCTACGATCATGTTAAGGAAGATGAGGCTAAGCTTATGGAAAAAACAGAAACAAAGATTATGAAGTCTTTGGGGTTCAATAATCACATAGTAGGAATAACTGAAAATTTATGGTTTTAAAAAGCTTATAACAGCTTTTGTATATACTGATTTCTAAATATTGAGTTGAATTATTTTTTCCCAATTAAATTCCACATCTCTGCGCCCAAAATGCCCATATGCTGCTGTGTCCTGATATCTAATATTCTTAAGGTCCAAAGTATCTATGATTCCCTTTGGAGTTAAGGAGAAGTTGTCTCTGATGAGCTTTACTAAATCATTGTCTTTATACTTACTGGTGCCGAAAGTATTAACGTAAATCGAAAGTGGTTCAGAGATGCCAATCGCATATGACAACTGCAACTCACACTTTTTCGCCAAGCCTGCAGCAACGATGTTTTTTGCAACATACCGTGCCATATAACTTGCCGACCTATCAACTTTACTTGGGTCCTTTCCAGAAAAAGCACCTCCTCCATGACGCGCGTACCCGCCATAACTATCAACAATAATTTTCCTTCCAGTCAAGCCACAATCAGCATGCGGCCCACCTAAAACAAAACTGCCGCTTGGGTTGATTATATAACATGTTTCTTCATCAATGTATCGCTGAGGTATTACTTCTTTAATTATCTCGTTGATCACTCTGTGGTGTATCTCCCTTTGAGAAACATGTTTATTATGTTGAGTTGAGATGACTATCTTATCTACTCTGGAGACATTCCCTTCATCGTCGTATTCTACTGTGACTTGGCTTTTTGCATCTGGGCTCAGCCAATCTATTTCCAAAGATTTACGTTTCTTTGCCAATTCAACCAACAAGCTGTTTGCAAAATATATTGCAGCTGGCATGTATGTTTCTGTTTCATCACAGGCATAACCAAACATTATTCCTTGATCTCCAGCCCCCTTACATTCTTCTGGACTGCCAAAAACACTGTTATATATTTCATCAGATTGTTTGGAAATTAAATTGATTACACTAACGTTGCTTGCGTTTAAGCCCATTGAGTCGCTATTGTATCCTATACCCTCAATAACGTCCTTCACTATTTTTTCTAAATCAACCCATGCTTTTGTCCGGACCTCTCCAGCAACGATGACCAACGAATTTTTCACCATTGTCTCGCAGGCAACAGCAGAGTTTTTATCTTGCTCTAATATTTTATCCAATACTGCATCAGAAATTTGATCTGCAATTTTGTCCGGATGCCCCTCTGATACCGATTCTGAAGTGAATAAATACATTTGCCCCCCTACTGTAATTCAAATACTTGTTATAAAATCTTTTATTTTCTTCAGAGCAATTTCTTCAATTTGCCTAATTCTTTCGCTGGAAACGCCATACTTTTTACTCAAAACATCAAGAGTTATAGGGGTTTCTGACAATTTTCTCTGCTTAATTATATCTTGCTCCCTTTCATCCAGCATTTTTATCGCATCTTTTAGGATATTGGTTCGCATTTTCTTTTCCTCATTATCTGCGAACATCTCCTCCTGATTTTGTGCGTTATCTGAAATTGTATCTATCACTTCATGCTCGTGTTCATCGCCCAATGTCTCATTCAAAGATGTTACATAGTAGCTATTTTCCAAAATGCTATCCTCTGCCTTGGTTTGCGCCTCTGTTTCTTGTCTATAATCTAATTGGCCAATTTTCCTTTTGATGGCAGCTGTATTAGAAAATAACTTCTTTTGTAAAATGCCAGAACTTATTTTTAACATAGACCAAGACTTTATTATATAATCTTGGATACATGCTTTTATCCACCATATAGCATATGTTGAAAGCCTATTTCCCTTTTCTGGTTTGAACTTTTTTACCGCTTTCATCAGCCCTATGTTCCCTTCGGATATGATGTCCATAATTGGGAGACCATAACTGCGAAATTTAAGCGATATTTTAACCACAAGTCTCAGATGTGACATCACCAATTGGTGCGCTGCCTCAATATCTGACTTTTCCAACCACCGCTTTACAAGCGTGGACTCTTCTTCCTGGGAAAGCATAGGAAACTGCTTTATCTGCTGCATATACGCTGCTAAGCCAGGCTCAATAAAAGCTGAAGTAAGAGAGGTATTATAAGTCATGATCTTACAAATTGGTTTAGAACTAATGTAGGTTGAATAATAAAGATTTTCAAGTGTTATCTAAATTAAACTGCGATAGTAATGCAAATGTTTTTCCATATAAAGTTTTGTATTATTATCTAAAAATGCTGACAAGGCAAAAAACACCTGTTCATGGTATTCTTTTAGCCATTTTTTCTCATCATCTGATAATAAGCTTTCGTCGATCAGATTGAAAGCTATTGGAGCTAAGGTTAGATTTTCGAATTTTAAAAAGTTGTCTTGACTTTTTACCACAACAACCAGATTTTCTATGCGTATGCCGTATTTACCCGGGATGTAATACCCCGGCTCTATGGATACTACCATTCCCGCATTTAAAGCGCAATTGTTAAGCTTACTGATTGCCTGTGGCCCTTCGTGCACGGATAAATAGTGGCCAACACCATGACCTGTGCCATGTGGGTAATCCAGGCCATAATGCCATAAAAATTGACGTGCTATTGCGTCAATTTGCGCCCCAGTTGTATTGATGGGAAATTTTAAGTTGGAAAGATTGATAAACCCCTTCAAAACTAAGGTATAATATAATTTAGCTTCTTTATCTGGTTTGCCAAAATAAAAGGTTCTTGTCACGTCGGTGGTGCCGCAGCAGTATTGGCTACCGCAGTCCAGGAGGAAAAAGTTGTTGGGAGTGATGACGCTGTTTGAGCCATTATATGGGTCATAGTGTATAATCGCGCTGTTTTCAGCAAAAGAAGAGATGGTGTTGAAACTTTTGGTTCTAAATAAAGAATGTTTTTGTTTTAATGACAATAATTTTTGGTCAACATCAATTTCCGTGATTTTATTGTCGACATTGATGCTCTCTTCAAGCCAGTTATACAGAGTTGTGAGAGCAACTCCATCCTGAATCATTGCATATTGAAAGCCTGCTATTTCCACTTGATTTTTTTGTGCTTTTGGCAGAAGGCATGGGTCTTGTTTAAAATTCATGTTTTCTTCTTTATAATTTTGAACAAACCACATGGAAGTTTTAGAAGGATCGCATTCCATGGTTTTATTCTGTTGATTGATTTGGATAATCCTCTCCTTTATTTGGTTGATCGGTGATAACTTAATTTTTTTGTAACTGCATTTTAACGCGGTCAAACTTGAAAAAATTTCAACTTCCCCATCTTTACTGACCAAACAATAACACATAATTAAAGGCGAATAGGGTATATCTGTCCCTCTTATGTTCAACAGCCAGCATATGCTCTCAGGCGAAGTAATCAATAGATAATCAGTCTGTAGATTGGAAACTACATGGTTTACTTTTGATATTTCATTTTGAGATGTGTATTTAGCATCTAACACCAGTGCTGCTTTTGTTGGGAACTCTACAGGTCTGTCCCAAAGCTTGTCTATCAAATTTAAAGAGATGGGTAGTAAAGTTATGTTGTCTTTATGTTGATGAAAGTATTTACTAAAAAATTCTAAGTATTTTTTAGTAAACATAGAAGGATCATAGCCTATTGAAAATTTGTTTATAATCTCTTTAAATATACCTTCATATATACCCTCAACATTCTGCATGTCGTAAATTTCAAAGTCGGCATTACTAAGCTGTTTGTTTGCTTGAACTATATACCTCCCATCTGTAAAAAAATAATTATGTAGTTGGGTTATTAACGCCAAACCGTTTGATCCGGTAAACCCCGTAAGCCATTTTAGCCTTTGTAAATTTTCTGGAACATATTCGTTCTGAAACTCATCAAAACTTGGAACTATATATGCATCTAGATTGTATTTTTTGAATTCTTTTTTGAGTGAAGAAATCTTGTCATTCATTTTTTTCAAACTTCCTGATTGCTGTTTAAATGCTAGACTCTTGCTTATATCGATTGTACCAATATTTATGCAAAATATCCCTACCATTAAATTACATAAAATTTTAAATAAAGCCATAAAAACAAATTTTAAATTTTTTCTGCAAAAAGCATTTTATTCATTGCATCCAAATACTGACTTTATCAATAATTGGCATATAGATTTGATTGCTGAATATTTGCAAGCGCTGGAAACCCGCCAGATAAAAAGATTGATAATCAATATTCCACCCAGACACTTAAAATCATTTTGCATAAGTGTTGCATGGCCCGCATGGTTGCTTGCCATGGACCCATCGCGAAAAATTATGGTTGCAAGCCATAGCATGCCTTTGGCCAAGAAATTTTCGCAAGATACAAGAGCAATAATGACAACCAGTTGGTATAAAGAAATTTTTGGCATTCAATTATCAACACGACAAAATACCAAAGAGAAATTTTGCAGTATACAACATGGATGCAGAATTGCGTGCTCAGTTGGCAGTAACATCACAGGGGAAGGTGGTGATTATTTAATTGTTGATGACCCTTTAACGCCTTTGCAAGCATTGAGTGAAAAAAAAGGGAGTGTTGCCATAAGATAGATGAGATGCTAAAATGAATATAGCGAGCAACAAAGAAAATAGAAATATGAATACAGAGTGTAAAAAATGCAGTAGCAGTAAATACGTTAAGAATGGTAATATTAGGGGTATGCAAAGGTATAAATGCAAAGAGTGTGGATGTAATTTTACAAGCACTAAATTAAGAGGCTGTTCGCCAGAGATGAAGGCTCTGGCAGTGTTATTGTACAGCATGGGAAAAAGTAGCTTTAGATGGCTAGGGAAATTATTTAAAGTAGCTCATACTAGCGTATATAAGTGGATAATACTGTATGCTAAAAAGATACCAAGACCAACAGTGCCGGAAGAATTGAGAGAAGTTGAAATAGATGAGATGTGGCATTTTGTAGATTCAAAAAAACAAATTATGGATATGGAAAGCCTATAGTAGGGAGCTCAAGAGAGTTGTTGCCTGGGTGGTTGGTAAGCGTAACGTTACAACCTTTAGAAAATTGTGGAAAATCATAAGTAGAGATAATTGCACTTATTACACAGACGATTGGTCTGTTTATTCAGAGGTTATACCTCGCCATCAACATGTTGTTGGCAAACAACATACACTCTCAATTGAGTCCAATAACTCAAACACAAGGCACAGAATTGCAAGAATGACCAGAAAAACAAAGGTAGTTTCAAAATCTGAAGAAGTTGTCGATCTTACGATTAAGCTCTGGGTACATTTTGAGGATAACAATAATTTCCTAAGTGAGCAGGGCAATTTTATATCTATCTTTGGCTAACACTCTGGAAATTTATATACTCCGCTAACTTAAAAAATTTGCGTCGTCATATTTGCCAGAGGTATGAATACCGATTTTGTTTGGTTCATGAGCTTTTTTCTGGTTTGCTCTGTATGCGAATGAAATCCTCATATTTCAAATCTCTAAGATCATTTAAATTCCCCATTTTTACAATTACTAAATTTAATTCAGTTTCTAGATAATTGGTTTTGAATGTGATGTCTAACTCAGAATTGGGTGCAATTTCTTTGCTGATATTAGTGGATAAGTTGATTATTTTATTGCCAGCTGTGGTGTAACCAAGCACTTTTATTGTTTGTAAGAACCTAGCTTTGTCAGTATTGTTTATGATCTTTACTGGAATAAGATATTGCACTCTGCCTTCTTTATTTATGGTGTTTGGTTCTCCTATCTTTGAGAACTGCCCCACACTTAAATTCAACCCATCTGTATTATGGTAATCGAATGGCTTATAAATGGTCTCAATTATTGGATGTTGCCTGATTAAAAATTCCCGCTCCACATATAAAAATCCGGCTAATAACCCTACTGCCATCATAATGCTAACTAACATGGTAAAGTAATAGGGCTTTTCTTCAGGCTGGTTAGACTTCCTGCATAAGTCTATATCTGTTGGCAACTGCCCTAAAGAATCGGTATTCAGCTCCTCATGCACCTTCAGTTCCTTTTTCCCTACTTCTTCAACAGCCTCCACTTCTGAAGGAAATTTAGTAGTAAAGTCAGATTGCTTAGGAGTTTGCAGCCTATTGAAACCTGCGTTATTTATAATATCTTTTAGGGTTGCTGGTTGAATGATTGATTCGTTATTGTCCGGTGAGGGGGGGATATAAAGCCACTCATACTCACAAACAGAGCAACTCACCATCCTTCCATTTGCACCAATATCAGACTCATTAACATTAAATTTTGTGTTGCAGTTTTTGCACTCTATAATCATTTATAGTTTTAGTTTCTTTGTTAAAATTTCATTGATAGTTTGGGGGTTTGCTTTCCCTTGACTAATCTTCATAACTTGCCCCACAAAAAAACCAAATAACTTTTCCTTCCCGCCCTTCAATTCAGCGACTTTTTCTGGATTAGATTGCAAAACTTGCTCTACATATTTTGCTATCTCATCCGTATTTGATATCTGAGCCAACCCATTTTTTTCCACTATGTGTTTTGGATCCTCATTGCTTTCAAACATTATGTCCAAAACATCTTTGCCTATCGTCCCTGAGATGTGGCCAGATTCTATTAATTGTAATAATGATAGAAAATATTCTTCTTTAATGGGGAGCTCATGAAAAGCCAGACCATTTTTATTAAGCCTTGCAAAAAGCTCTACACATATCCAGTTTGCCACAAGTTTAGGATTGACTGTGCTGGCTATATTCTCAAAAAATTCTGCAACATCTTTGTCTGCAGTTACTACATCTGCATCATATGGAGTGATGCCAAAATCTTTTATATACCTTTCTTTTTTCTGTTCTGGAAGCTCCGGCAGCTGTTTTCTTACTTCTTCTATAAATTCAGCGGTAATCTTTAGTGGTAGTAAGTCTGGATCTGGAAAATACCTATAATCACGAGACTCTTCTTTCTTACGCATTGATTTTGTCTGGTCCAAAGCTGCATCATACAATCTGGTTTCCTGGATGACTTCTTGTCCATCTTCCAGCAATGCAACTTGCCTATGCGCCTCTATGTTAATTGCCTTTGTGATGTTTTTAAAAGAATTAATGTTCTTAACTTCAACTCTGGTTCCTAAGACTGTTGCTCCCTTCTTTCTCATGGAAACGTTGGCATCACATCTCATGGAGCCTTTCTCCAGGTCTCCATCGCACACATTAATATATCTTAATATATCTCTTAGTTTTTTCATAAATTGCTCAACTTCGTTTGGGTCTCTGAAGTCTGGGTCCGTAACAATTTCAATTAGTGGTATACCAACCCTGTTTAAATCTATGAATGTTTCCGTTGGGCTCTGATCATGGATGCTTTTCCCAGCATCTTGCTCGATATGTATGCGGTTTATGGTAATAGTTTTCTTTTCCCCAGAGGCGTCCACAATATCAAGAGAACCGTTTGTCACTATAGGAAGGAAAAATTGAGATATTTGATATCCTTGTGGTGAGTCTGGATAAAAATAATTTTTCCTATCAAACACGGAGAACTTATTTATTTCTCCATTGATTGCAAGACCAGCTCTTACAGCTAGTTCCACACATTTTTTATTTGCAACAGGCAGCATGCCAGGCATTGCTGCATCAACATAAGACACCTGTGTGTTATTCTCTTCCCCAAAATGCGTAGAAGAACAGGAAAATAGCTTGCTTTTTGACTTTAATTGCGCGTGAATTTCTAAACCAATTACCAGTTCCCAATCATGTTTCGATCCTTTAATAAACATATATACTGTTACACTTGCTCTTTGTTAAGAACAATTACCATTATTTCTTTTCTTCATCAATCTCTTTATTGGCAATGGGATGTTTATCAAGCAGTAATTTTCGCGCTCTTTTGTCCGAGACGTGTGTGTATATTTGGGTTGAAGATATGTCTGAATGGCCTAACAACTCTTGTACTACCCTCAAGTTTGCTCCGTTTTGCAGCATGTGGGTTGCGAATGAGTGTCTAATTTTGTGGGGAGAGACATCGCTATGTTCAACCCCTGCGATTTTGGCCAACTCTTTTAAAATTTGCCCAAACCTCTGGCGAGTTATATGTGTGATTCTGCCATCTTTTGCATATGAAGGAAATAACCAATTTGCTTTAGCCCCATCTTTCAAAAACAACTTTTTTGTTTCCAGATATTTTTTTAAAGCAATTGTAGAAAATTCATTTAATATAACAGCTCTTTCTTTGTTTCCTTTTCCTTTGATGATTAAAAAGTTGGTGTTTGAATCGACAGAGAAATTTTCCAGCGACTTCATTTCTAAAGTAACTAACTCTGATATTCTCATCCCAGTTGAATATAAAATTTCAAGCATAGCATTAGTACGTATCCCCTCCTTGCTGTTGTCTTGTGTAGAGACTTCTATTAGCTTTTGCAGAGTGTTTTCTGATAGCGGCCTGGGAATGGATTGAAGTTTTTTAGGCATAATAAGATTTAATGCCGGGTTATGTTCCATAAATCCTTCAGAAATCAAAAACGCAAAAAATTGCCGGTATGTGGATATTTTTCTTCCCACAGTTTTGGCCCCCAACCCTTTTTTACTTAGTTCGCTTATAAAATTTGTCAATACAGAATTAGTAACCTCATTTAGCTCTTTGTTTTGCACCTCCAAATGATTATATAAATCTTCAATATCTTTTTTATATGAAACCATAGTGTTTTGAGTTGCACCTCTTTCTGCAACCAACATCTCTATGAAATATTCCAAATAGTTTTTCTTATAATTATTCCTGCGCATTAATCACTCTTAGCCATAAATATTTCTAATTAGTCGAACGAAGTTTAAAAGCTATTCCAAAAATATATTGCAAAATAAGTGCATAAATTGTATCAGAACCCTCTATTACCTTTCTGAATAAATATTGCATGTTAATGATAAATATGCAAACTAGCATACGGTAAAATATATATAACCAATTAGTATACGATGAAATTACTTATAGTTGAATCCCCAGCAAAAGCAAAAACTTTAGAAAAATATTTAGGCAAAGATTTCAAGGTTATTTCTTCGTATGGGCATGTAAGGACCTTGCCATCAGAGATAGGAGCTGTTGATACCGACAACAACTTTAAAATGAAATACCAGATATTGGATAGAGCGAAAGATAAGGTGAAAATACTATCGGAGAATTTTAAAAAAGCAGATGCTATATTTCTTGCAACTGATCCGGATCGTGAAGGAGAGGCAATATCATGGCATGTTTTAGAGGTGATGAAGGACAGTAAATCACTAAAACAAGGGGTGCCTGTAAATAGAATAGTGTTTCATGAGATCACTAAGAATGCAGTTCTAAAAGCAATTTCCAATCCTCGTGGGTTGGATGAACATTTGATTGAAGCTCAGAAAGCCAGACAGGCATTAGACTACTTAGTTGGTTTTACTTTATCCCCAGTTTTATGGAGGAAAATGCCTGGCAGCAGGTCTGCAGGCAGGGTGCAATCTGTTGCTTTAAAGCTGCTTTGTGAAAGGGAAAATGAAATCGATAAGTTTATAGAAAAGGAGTACTGGTCTATAAACAGCATATTTTTCAATACCAAGAAAGAAACTATAGATTCTCAATTAATAGTATATCAAGGAGAGAAGCTGGAAAAATTCAGCATTATTAACGAAAAGAAAGCTCAGGAAGTTGTAAGAAATGTTAGGGATTTGGATTATAGCGTCTCGTCGATTAAGAAAAAGGAAATAAGGAAAAATCCGACTGCTCCCTTTATCACATCAACTTTAATACAAGAAGCGTCCAGAAAACTTAATTTTTCTGCAAAAAAAACCATGCAAATTGCGCAGAAATTATATGAAGGCATTCAAATTAAAGGAGAATTAACCGGGCTGATTACGTATATAAGAACAGACAGTGTTACGGTTTCCCAAGAAGCGTTAAAGGAGATAATAAAATATATAAAACAGGTTTATGGTGCAGATTATTTACCTAGCGCCCCAATTGTTTATAAATCTAAGGTAAAAAATGCGCAAGAAGCGCATGAAGCTATAAGACCGACAGGTTTTGAACACGCTCCTGATAAACTAAAAAGTTTTTTAGAGGATGATCAGTTTAAGTTGTATGAATTGATATGGAAAAGGACCGTGGCAAGCCAAATGGCAAGTGCAAGATTAGAGTCTGTCTCGGTCGAAATTTCATCTGTTGATGCTAAAAATATTTTTAAAGCAACTGGGTCAACGTTAATTTTTGATGGGTTCTATAAGGTTTATAGAGAAGGCGCAGATAGTAATGAAGAAAATGAAGATGAAAATAAGATACCAAAGCTAAGCGAAGGAGAAATGCTGAAAATACAAAAAATTACGCCAAATCAACACTTTACGCAACCCCCACCAAGATACACTGAGGCAAGCCTTGTAAAGAGAATGGAAGAGTTAGGCATAGGGAGGCCTTCGACATATCCAATAATCTTATCTATTTTAGTAGATAGAGAATATGCAAAGATCGTCCAAAAAAGATTTTTCCCTGAAGCGAGGGGACGACTGGTTGATGCTTTTCTCAACAAGTTTTTCCATGCGTACATAGATTATGACTTTACCGCTAATTTGGAAGATAGCCTAGATGAAATAGCCAGTGGAGAAAAAGACTGGAAATCAGTATTGTCAAATTTTTGGGTGCTATTTAAAGCAACTTCTGACCAGGTGATGGAAATTAAAAATGCTGATGTGGCTAATGAAGTGGAAGCTCTGTTGCTCAATTATATATTTAAAAGTGATGGTTCCAAAGATTTAGCCACCCTGCGTCAGTGTCCCAAATGTAAGGATGGTCAATTGGGTCTAAAGACAGGTAAATTTGGAGCATTTATAGGTTGCTCAAATTACCCAGAATGTAATAATAAAAGAGCGTTGTTTGGGGACGAAACCTCTGATGTTCCAGAGAATAACGACAAGGTTATTGGGGTTGACAGCGCAACCCAAAAAGAAATCTTATTGAAGAAAGGTCCATATGGGTTTTATGTTGAAAAAGAAGAGGGGGGTAAAGCAAAAAGGGCGTCATTGCCAAGCAGTATATCCCCTGAGAATGTGAGCCTGGATTTGGCAATCAGCTTACTGGGATTACCAAAAGTACTTGGGCAGCATCCAATTATTGAACAAGATATTTTTGTAAAAATAGGTAGGTATGGACCCTATTTGGAATGTAATAAACAATTTTTTGCACTAAAATATATAGATAGGGTTAACATCAGTTTGGAAGATGCAATAAGATTTATCGATGAGTATAAACCCAAAGCACCAAGAGCATCTAAAGCTTCTGCGGCGCCCAAGTCGAAAAAGACATCACCCGTTAAAGCAAAAAAAAGGAAAACTAACAACTAATGGCAATAATTTTACCATATAAAGATAAAGTTCCAAAAATTGCAAAAGATGCGTTTATTGCTGCTAATGCAGTGATCATAGGAGACGTGGAGATTGGAAGTAAAACAAGTGTTTGGTATAATTGTGTGATTAGGGGAGATGTTAATTTCATTAGAATTGGGAATGAAACAAACATCCAAGACGGGACTATCATACATGTTGGCACAAATGATGGCCCTACTATCATCGGCAATGGCGTCACAATAGGCCATAAAGCGTTGGTACATGCATGCACACTTTGCGACAACTCATTTGTTGGGATGAGTGCAACTGTTATGGATTATGCTTTGGTTAGTGAGTATGCTATGCTGGCAGCAGGTGCTTTATTAGCGCCTAAAAAAATA
Source organism: Candidatus Bandiella woodruffii (assembly GCF_034359465.1). NCBI lineage: Bacteria > Pseudomonadati > Pseudomonadota > Alphaproteobacteria > Rickettsiales > Candidatus Midichloriaceae > Candidatus Bandiella > Candidatus Bandiella euplotis. The sequence goes on from NZ_CP110820.1 coordinate 52,257, forward strand.
ATCAAAAAGCACGAGCTATGGGCAGGAGTGCCAGCAAGATTGATGAGAGAAATGACAGAAGAAGAGATTGCCTATATAATGATTTCCAAAAATAGGTATGTTAATTTGTCTCAGGAGTACGCTTTCATAAAATAAACGTTGGCAAGGCTTTTTGTGCCGACAGAAAATATCTTGAAGGGGTCTACTTGTCTTCTTGGTCTTCTTTTTCTTGGTCGATACCTTTTCTGAAATATCTGATGCCTTTGCCAAGCTCACTCATCACTTTTGGCAACTTGCCTGCTCCAAAAAGGACGAATACTATGAGCAAGATCAATAACAATTCTCCGAATCTGCCTGACATTTGAAAAATAAACTTGATAAAATAACTTCTATGGTGGATATTAGTACATCTGAAAATTATATACAAGCAAGTTTGTAAACAATTATGTTCTTCCAAGATATCATTTTTAACCTTCAAACATATTGGAATGACCAAGGATGCGTAATACTGCAGCCTTTGGACACAGAGATTGGAGCAGGAACATCAAATCCTGCAACTATGTTGAAATCATTGGATGATAAAAAGTGGAATGTAGCATATGTACAGCCATGTAGAAGACCGGCAGATGGGAGGTATGGGCAGAATCCAAACCGCATGCAACATTATTACCAGTTCCAAGTACTTATGAAGCCATCTCCGGATGACATACAGTCCAAATGCATTGAGAGCCTTAAGCTTCTTGGGATAGATAAAAATTTGCATGACCTGAGGTTTGTCCATAGTGATTGGGAGAACCCAACATTAGGAGCATGGGGGCTAGGTTGGGAAGTGTGGTGTAATGGTATGGAGATAGTTCAGTTTACCTATATGCAACAGGTTGGGGGCATTCCATGCAAAATCATCCCAGGAGAAATTACGTATGGGATTGAAAGGTTGGCAGTGTACATACAAAATAAAGATAGTGTGTGGGATTTGATCTGGAATTCTAGTGGTATCAGCTATGGAGAGATTTTTTTAAATCAGGAACAAGAATTTTGCCAGTATAATTTTCATAGTGCAAACACAGAAATCTTAATGAAGCATTTTGAAGACTACGAGGGAATTGCCAATCAATTAATAGATGAGGGATTGGTGTATCCTGCCTATGATTATTGCGTAAAATCCTCTCATTTATTCAACGTACTGGAGGCGCGCGGAGTATTAAGCGTGACAGAGAGGGCTGCTTATATAGCCAGAGTCAGAAATTTAGCGAAAAATTGTTGTTTGAAATTTTCGGAGTCCTCTAAGTATTGATTGGGTATGGTAGCACAGCGTCAACAGTTTATACTACTTGTCATAGGACTAATCCCGCTGTTTGTAGCGTATATAGCGGAATATTTTTATAATCTTGCGCCCTGTAAGCTTTGTTTGTACCAAAGGGTCCCTTATATTGCCATTTCTTTCTTAACTGTGTTGAGTTTTATGTTGCCGTTGGGGAAATTTTTTTTCACTATGTGCGAGTTGTTGTTATTAGTTGGGTTTTGCATGTCTATCTTTCATTTTGGAGTTGAAAAAAATTTTTTCCAATTTAGTACGGCATGTGCAAATAATTTACAAACAGCTCAAAATTTTGAGGCTTTTAAAGCCATGTTAGTGCAACAAGATTATGTGCTGTGCGATCAAGTTAGCTTTAAGATTGTTGGGGTTCCTATAAGTCTTATAAACGCTATCTACTCTATCTTTTTTTTCTTGCTTATTATAAAATTGGGTAAAAATATCAGGCAAGAAGATGCGCAAAAATAAAAAAACTTTTATCGACGAGGTCATCAGGGTTAATCATGCTGGTGAATTTGGTGCCAAGCGGATATATGAAGGGCAAATCAGATTTTTGAAAGATACAAAACATTTGGAACTTGTGAAGCACATGTATAAGCAAGAGCTTGAACACCTTGATTATTTCAACAGGGAGGTGGTGAATAGAGACGTTAGGCCGACAGCGTTGGCACCTATATGGAATGGTTTAGGGTTTGCGCTTGGTGCGGTTACTGCAATTATTGGAAATAAGGCTGCAATGGCTTGCACTGTTGCCGTTGAAGAGGTTATTGAAGAGCATTATCAAGAGCAAATTGATAAGCTAGCGTGCTACCCGGAAGAAAAGGAGCTGTGCAGCGTAATAAAGAAGTTTCAACAAGAAGAGGTTGAGCATAAAAATATTGGCATTGAAAATGATGCTTTAGATGCACCTGCGTTTGCGATTTTGACGCGTTGTATAAAAAAAGCAAGCAAGTGCGCAATTTGGTTAAGCAAAAGATTTTAAGTTTTACCTTGTCCTTTGCATACCCCGCTAACTCTTAATTGACTGCATATATCTATGTCTTTTAAAAGTTAGCATCGTCATCTTTGCGCTCTCGCATAACGTCTGAGTACTTTTGTAGGTTCTGTCGCATCTGTTGAAACACATAAGAATTTTTGATATTCTGAAAGAAATAGTTGCTGGTAATAATGTTTAAAGTAGACCCAAAATTAATGAAGTATTTTAAGAACCATGAATATGGCGCAGAAATCATTATGGTATCGCTGTATATGAAAGGAAGATATTCTTTAAGTTACAGAGAGATAGAAGAGATAGGCGGGTTGAGAGGACTCAACATAGATCACGCCACTCTACAAAGATGGGTAGTAAAGTTTATGCCAATACTTGAAGGAAGATTCAGAAAAAGAAAAAAGCCAGTCAACGGCAGCTGGAGAATGGACGAGACATATATCAAGGTTAAAGGTAAATGGGTCTATTTGTATAGAGCAGTTGATAAATACGGGGATACCATAGATTTTATGCTAAGAGCAAAAAGAGATAAAAGGGCAGCTAAAGCGTTTTTCAGGAAAGCAATTAAATCTAGTGGCCAGCCTATAAAGGTTAATATAGATAAAAGTGGCTCTAATACTTCTGCTTTGAATTCGATCAATAAGCCATTATCTAAAGAAGACCAAATAGAAATTAGGCATAACAAATATCTAAACAATAGGATAGAAGGCGATCACAGATTTGTAAAGAAACGAACTAGACCGATGCTTGGTTTCAAATCCTTTAGAAGTGCCGCCAGGACTATTGCAGGAATAGAGCTCTTGCACATGATTAAAAAAGGACAACTTGCTGACAATGACAATTATAATTCTGACTTTGATAAATTTCTTTCACTAACTGCTTAATGGAAAAATATACAAATAATTTGAAAGTTTTTGCATCATATTACAGATGCGACAGAGCCCCATATTCTGAAGGCAAATCTCTCCAGGGAGAACCTGTTCTTAATATCCAAAATACTGCGTTAATGAATCTTCTGTTATTATGTGCCAAACCTCCCCACGTACCCTCCCTTCCTGGCAAATGATCCTTTATCAAATCCCACATATTATCTGTTATATCATGCCTATGTAGCCCTAAATCCATTTTTACTCCTGATTTATCTTTTCTTTCATATTATACTACAAATCTCATGACGACACTATCTAGGAAATTATTGTTATCCTCAAAATGTACCCAGAGCTTAATCGTAAGATCGACAATCGAGTAGAGAGATCCATTGCTGAATCTCCCTCTCACACCACCGTACAAGCGATGTCGCATACGGCGGTTTCAGATTTGTGTTTAACAAAAGATGTATACATGGAAAATAGGTTGTTCCTCTCAAAATACTTTAAATTGAGAGCCTGGTGAGCAGCATGAGATAGAGATTTTCTCCACCAACCTTTTCTGGCTCTGTCGCATCTGTAATATGATGCAAAAACTTTCAAATTATTTGTATATTTTTCCATTAAGCAGTTAGTGAAAGAAATTTATCAAAGTCAGAATTATAATTGTCATTGTCAGCAAGTTGTCCTTTTTTAATCATGTGCAAGAGCTCTATTCCTGCAATAGTCCTGGCGGCACTTCTAAAGGATTTGAAACCAAGCATCGGTCTAGTTCGTTTCTTTACAAATCTGTGATCGCCTTCTATCCTATTGTTTAGATATTTGTTATGCCTAATTTCTATTTGGTCTTCTTTAGATAATGGCTTATTGATCGAATTCAAAGCAGAAGTATTAGAGCCACTTTTATCTATATTAACCTTTATAGGCTGGCCACTAGATTTAATTGCTTTCCTGAAAAACGCTTTAGCTGCCCTTTTATCTCTTTTTGCTCTTAGCATAAAATCTATGGTATCCCCGTATTTATCAACTGCTCTATACAAATAGACCCATTTACCTTTAACCTTGATATATGTCTCGTCCATTCTCCAGCTGCCGTTGACTGGCTTTTTTCTTTTTCTGAATCTTCCTTCAAGTATTGGCATAAACTTTACTACCCATCTTTGTAGAGTGGCGTGATCTATGTTGAGTCCTCTCAACCCGCCTATCTCTTCTATCTCTCTGTAACTTAAAGAATATCTTCCTTTCATATACAGCGATACCATAATGATTTCTGCGCCATATTCATGGTTCTTAAAATACTTCATTAATTTTGGGTCTACTTTAAACATTATTACCAGCAACTATTTCTTTCAGAATATCAAAAATTCTTATGTGTTTCAACAGATGCGACAGAACCGAATATGGAGGATGGAAAAATACACATAAAAGATTTTGCAGATGGAGAGACAAAAGGATATGGGAGGCTTTATTGGAGATATTTGTGAAAGAACCTGATATGGAATGGTTAATGATAGACGCAAGTCATAGTAAAGTGCATCCACATGCTTCAGGTGCAAAAGGCGGCAATCAAGATATGAGTCGTACAAAAGGGGGCTCAATACAAAGATTCACCTTGCCGTGGATTCACATGGTATGCCACTCAAAGTTATTATCACAAAAGGCTCAGAAGCTGATTGCAAGCAGGCTGTTAATCTTATTGAAGAGATGAAAGCTGAGTACTTACTAGCCGACAGAGGGTACGATGCTAATTACATAATTGACCATGCCCAAGAATTGGGCATGAGAGTTGTTATTCCTCCTAAAAAGAACAGAATCACCCAGAGAAAATACAATAAAGATTTATATAAAATAAGGCATATTGTAGAAAACACCTTTCTTCATCTTAAAAGATGGAGGGGAATTGCAACCAGATATGCTAAAAATTCAGCTTCTTTCCTTGCCGCAATTCAGATTAGATGCTTATCTCTTTGGCTTAAAATCTCATGACGACATTATCTAAGTATAAGGAAAAGATGCGAACTTTAATAACAGATAATTTTCAGACAATTACTACTAACCATTTTGCCAACTCTTCAAGTTAATGTGGTATACCTAAGACGAAAAAAGCTTTATCAAAGAAAGATAAATTAATGATGAAGCGCAGGAACGCTATAGAGCCAATCATTGTTCATTTAAAGAATTTTTGCCGAATGGGCAGAAACTATTTGAAGGGTAAGATCGGAGATATCATCAATCCCTTTATCTCTGCGATTGGGTTGAACTTACGCTGTATAGCTAATCATCTAGCAGCCATAAGCTAACCATCCGCAAGGATCGCCAGCTTTAGAAGAAATGCATGAATGCTAAACCAAGCCCTATACCAAAAATTTGCTTTACCACTTTGAAATTGATCATTTTTTTAGAAAAAGATTGATCCCTGCTTTAAAAATCACAAAAAATTAACCTACCACCCAAAAAACTAAATCTTTCTCTTTTTAAAAATTCATTTTTTGACGGAGAGACTATATATATCATATCTCTTTATCTCACCTGGAAACAGCAGAATGAAAACTCTATTCCCTACTTACATAAAATCACCCGCCTGAACAGATACTAGATTCTAAAAGGTTGGTTGGGGTGGATGGATTCGAACCACCGCATGACGGTATCAAAAACCGTTGCCTTACCGCTTGGCTACACCCCAAAAAGCGTAAATAGGATTGTATATGGTAAATTATTTTTTTCAAGAGTTTTTAATGTTATATTAGATTTTATATTACGCAGTGGTCTTTATGAGGGAACGTACAATAGTACTCAACGAAATACCCCAGACCGATATATTTTTAGGCTAATTTTGAAGTTAGCGGAGTGTACAGCTTCAGCAGTCCTAATTAAATATAAAAACGCTTGTCTCGTTATATAACTTATGGCTGGACGTATCTTTCAAAGTAAATTCTATTTTCTGCTCATGAAAGCTGCTGTTGTTCGCTTCAATAAAAATCTTCAATTCAGTTTCCAGTTCTGGCGCCAAACTAATGATGAATTCTCTCCCAGAACTTTGTTGAAAGCCCTGGACTTTAAACTTATAGCTATCTAATCCATCTATAGAAAGTAAGTACTCTTTCTGCGATAAAGACTTGTTTTGTAGTTTTAACGTATAGGCGTTTCTTATTGTCCCGGCCGGAGTTAATGTGAAAAGAGGTGCCCTTTCTTTGATGACTATTATGCTAAGTTCCTGCTTATTGATTAAGCTGAAAACAGCAAGACCGAACACTACGCAAAAGACTAAAAAATAAAAAATACTTTTGGGGCTTGAAATTTTCTTGAGTGTTGGTTGGTCTATAGAACTGGATTTTACAGCATCCTCGCTGCTGTAAGCAATTAGCCCCTTTGGACGTTTTATTTTTTCCATCACCTCATCACAAGTATCCACACAAAGACCACATCCGATGCATTCCATTTGCAAACCATCTCTAATATCTATCCCCATAGGACACACTAAAAAGCATTTATAGCAGTCTATACAATCCCCAACAACTTCACTTACCTTACCTCTTGGTTCACCTCTTAAATGATTGTACGTAACTACAGTTGTGCTTTTTTCAATCATTGCAGATTGAAACCTTCCGTATGGGCACATATATATGCAGACTTTTTCTCTAAAAACCCCTGCGAATACATAGGTTGTAAACGTCAGGGATAGCAACCAAAGTATGCCAGAAAAACTGATGCTGAGACTGTAGAAATCTTTAGCCAAATCCATAGCATCATAGAAATATGCAACCCAAGCAAATGCAAAAAAGAAAGCAACAATTAACCACGAGATATAGGTGAGTGATTTTTTTATGAATTTCTTCTTATCGAGGCAAGAATTATCCAGCGTAATTCTTTCGTTTCTGTCACCCTGAAAAAAAGTTTCGATTTTAATAAATATATCAGTAAAAACAGTATGAGGGCATGTATAACCACACCAAAGCCTACCAAACAAGGTTGTAAAAATAAAAAGTCCAAGAGCTGCTAGTATTAAGAGTATGGTTATAAAATAGATTTCATCCGGCCATATTTGCAGTCCAAAAAAGTAGCCTTTTCTTGAAGGTAAATCAATTATAATAGCTTGATTAGGAAACCCCATGCCTCTATCCCACCTTATCCATGATGCGAAGAAATACGCAAGCACTAAAGCAATATTAACTTTATTCTTGAGTCTTCTATACTTACCTTTGACCGATAATGGATAAATCTTTTTCAACAACGCTGGGTTACTTAGAACTATTGGTTTTGTAGCTTTTTATATGTTGAGCTACTTCATGAATCTGTGCTAAATCCAAAACTTCTATAGCACTAGTTTTTCTATTTTTCAGCTCGAATTTTCTTTCAGTCGCAAGTTTAGGGCCTATGATTACCTGCCACGTTATGCCAACTAAGTCCATATCCGCAAATTTTCTTCCAGCACTATTGTAAGTATCGTCACAAAGCACTTCATATAACGAACTAAGTTGTGTATACAACTCTTTTGCAAGGGTATCACATACTGCATCATCTGGCTTTAAATTGATTATAACAAGATCAAATGGTGATATTGCACTTGGCCAGATTATGCCTTTGGAATCGTTAGAGCTTTCTATTACAGCAGCCACCAACCGTGAAATCCCTATGCCGTAGCAACCCATTTCGGGAAAATGATTGCCCCCATCGTTTGCCTGATATATGCAACCTAACGCTTTACTATATTTCTGCCCTAAATAAAACAAATGTCCAACTTCTATGCTTTTACTCTGCACAACATTGAGAGAGTCATAACTTTCTGGGATATGTTTTTCCTCTTCTTTTGCATAAAATTTTTCGAAGTTTTGCAGTGTGAAGTCATTTTGCTTGAGATAATCCAGTAGCTCTGTTTGGTAATATATCGTACTTTCACCATTTGGGGATAAAATATGAAATTCATGACTGTAATTCCCTCCCATCGCACCAGTTGGAGCTAATACCGGCACAACAGTTAAATCCATTCTCTTGAAAATATTCAGATATGCTCTAAACACCCTTTCATAACTTTCAAGCGCCATATCCCTACTTGTGTCAAAAGAATACGCGTCTTTCATCAAAAACTCTTTTGCACGCATAACGCCATGTCTTGGCCTAATCTCATCCCTGAATTTCCAGGTGATCTGGTAAAGTATTTTACCCATCTCCTTATACGACTGCACGGAGTTATTGAAGAGATCGGTAATTACTTCTTCTCCAGATGGTGGCAATACGTACTTACTCTCTTTATGATCTACCAGATGAAAAATTTGTGATTTCATGTCGGATTCTTCTACAGCTCTACCCGACTTTTCCCAAAGAGTAAGCGGTTGTAATGATGGTAGGACAATTTCTTGACCATAAATAACATCGAGTTCTGCTCTTATAACGCTTTCAATTTTACTTAGGACCCTCACGCCTAAAGGAAGCCAACTATATATCCCGGAGGATACTTGTTTTATCATGCCACTTTTCAACATTAATTGGTGAGACACAAGTTTTGCTTCTGACGTTACATCTTTGCTGGTTGGTAATAAAAACTTACTTAAGTACATTTGTATAAAAAATTTATTTATTCTAACCCAACAGCATTTTTGTAAAGCTCAAATAGGGCTTCTTGCTCATTTAAAGTATCTGCATCCATTTTTCTGGCTTTTATTACCTGTTTGATTATGTTGGGTACAAACCCCTTCGCTTTTGCATCAAGCAACAAATCCTTAATGTCATTGCTAATAAGATTTCTTTCTTCTTCTAGCCTTTCTATTTTTTCAATATACTGTTTGAGCAGTTCCTTTGTGTTGTTATCAATAGATTCCATATGTTACCTTAATATTTATATAATTTACTTTTTTTATACAGCCTTACTATAAACCTTATAAATACAGCGATAATAGCTGTCAATGGAATTGCAAGCAATATCCCAAAAAATCCTAATAAGCTTCCACCAAGGAATAAACCCAAAATAATCCATAATGGGTGCAGATTTAAGCTTTTTCCTATCAGTTTTGGGGTAATAAAAACGCCTTCCATAATGTGCCCACATACATATACTGCGGTTAAATAAAGCAAGATATTAAATGTTTTAAATTCTATAAACCCAAGAATGGCCGTTAGTATAAAGCTAAATGCAATGCCTAAGTAGGGTATGAATAATGAGATACCTGAAAATATCCCAAGCACCACAGCATAGTCAATCCCAAGAGCGAGTAGTGCTACGCTATAATATATCCCTAAGATTATACAGACAGTAATCTGCCCCTTTAGATATTTAGACAATGTAGTGTTTACTTCGTTAATCAGGTTGAGCACATCTTGTTTGTGATTTTTTGGTATTAAATTTTTAAGACAGTCTTTAATTTTTTGCATATCAAAAGCAAAGTAAAAAGTTAAAATTGGAGTTATAAGTAAAATGGTTGCCAGGTTGAGCAGAAATCTGCCAGAATTTATTATATTAGTAAATATCTGGTTGGAAAATTTAAAAAAGAAGGTGGAAATATCATCCAGACTACTTTGCATCATGTGGGCAAAAGCTGGGAAATTTTCTCTTAAAATATCTGTCACATAATTCATTACGGTTATTTTAGAGAAATAATATTGCACATTTAGTTTTGTTAGCAATCCATCTGTTTCTGCCAAAAAAATGGGTATCAAATAATAAAACAGAAGGAAAAATCCAGCAAAAAAACCAAGCAACACAATCGTTATAGAGAAAGTTTTATTTAGTTTTCTTCTCAGTGTCATATAACGGATAAGAGGTTCAAGGAAATATGCAAACGCAAAGGCTAAAATAAATGGTATGAATATCGTCGTGAATGTAAAAATAACAGCGATAAAAGCGGCAAAAAACCCAGCTATAATCAGCAGCTGATATTGCGAAACATTGTTATTGGAGTTCATCAGAGTTCCTGCATAAATCCATTGCAGTTGGTGATTGTGTAGTCAAATCGTTACCAAAGCGCTTAAATTGTTCATGTTCTTCTTTCTCTAACATTCCAGCAGTTGTTGTATGCAATCTATTATGTGCTGTCTGATCTAAAGGCGTATAAATAAACTGTCTGCTGCAATATGGGCAGGCTATCTTGTTATCCGAAGAAATTTTTAAATAAACTCTTGGATGTCCAAACTCTTTACTTTCGCCATGGCATTGAACTTCCGTCTTTGTTGAATAAACTATATCGTTAGTCTGGAGCATTTTATTTGTTAAAATCATATAAAAGTTTTAATCCTTTGAGCGTCAAGTCTGGATCATAAAAATCCACTGATTCAATTTCATTCTGGATTATGGATGCAAAACCTCCGGTAATCACAGTTTTAAAATCTCTTTCATGTTCCCTGCGGATCATCGAGAGTATACCATTAACAGCACAAACGTAAAAGGTATATATTCCAGAACTTATTGCAGTGGCTGTGTTAGTTCCAAGTATATGTTTTGGTTTGGATATATTGGTGTGGCCTAGGAGGTCTGCCTTGCTTATAAGAGCACTGTGCGCTGTCTTTATCCCAGGTGATATCGTAGCTCCCAGAAATTCTTTTTCTTTTGTAATCACACCAATTACAAGCGCCGTTCCAAAGTCCAAAAATATACAATTCTCTTTAGCTAAATCGTTCGCCGCTATTGCATTGGCTAATATGTCCGAACCAAGTTCTTCTGGTTGCTCAATCTTCAAAGATACATCGTGCATGCAGTCTTTTGCGATTAAAGGGGTTAACTTCAGATACTTTTTCACAAAGGCAGACATGGGTTTCACAGTCCTTCTAACCACTGATGAGATGATGGCTCCATTAATTTGCGTCAAATCTATATTTAAAAGGGTAAGAAGTGGTAATATTTGTCCCGCATATTCATCCTCTGTATACTGGTTTAACGTCGCAATTCTCCATTTTGCGATTATGGTATCATCGTTAAACAAACAAATTACTATATTAGTATTTCCCGCATCAATTACAAGTAGCATAGACCACCGCCCCTAGCTAATACAACTCTTTATCAAATCTAGCATGTAAGATGGGAATAATATATAGAAAAGATTGAAGGCTGCGCCAAAGGCAAGAAATAAAACCTCCACCCAAGTGAAGTTAATAGCCTTTGGTCGCACCTTAAGGTTCTGTTTTTCGAAATATATCGCTCTTATTACATTGAGGTAGTAGAACACGCCAATTACCGTAGTAATAAACGCAATAATTGCCAGCTGGTAATAACCTGTTTTTAGCAGCATTACGAAGATGTAGAATTTAGCAAAAAACCCAGCCATTGGTGGGATACCTGCCATAGAAAACATTACAACAACAAAGATAAGAGATAAAAAAGCACTATCTCGTGACAAACCACTTAAACTTTTTAAGCTTCCGTCAAACCCCTCTTTTTTATTCAGAACAACCACTAGCGCAAAGAATGTTAGGGTTAAAGTAACATACGTAATTGCATAAAAAATTATGTATTCAAGATAAGCTTGGTGATATATCGCAATGCTCATCAAAATAAAGCCCATATGGCTTATTGAACTATAGGCTATAAGTCTTTTTATGTTTTTTTGTAATATCGCGGCAATGTTGCCAAAAAACATGGAGGCAACAGCTACGATTATTAAGACTGGTTGTAATTGCTCTTTAAAAACAAGTAACGGTTCAAAGATCAATCTCAAAAACAAGGCGAATACTGCATATTTAGCCGAGGATGCTAGTATCATAGTAATCGTAGTTGGAGACCCTTCATACACATCCGGGGCCCAATTATGGAAAGGGAATAGCGAAAGTTTAAACATCATAGTGATTATGAGCAGCATCAATCCTATAAGTAGAATCGGACTGTGTGTTGCATCATGTGAACTGCAACAATAATTACTGCTATAAATAAAACTTATCTCATCAAAATTTATAACGCCTGTATAGCCGTAAATCAGCGATGCTCCAAGTAAAAAAATACCAGAGCTAATAGACCCTAAGATAAAGTATTTTAAGCTTGCCTCTATCGATTTTTCGTCATCTCGATTGGTTGCGATCAGAATATATAAACTTAAACTGAAGAGTTCAAGCCCTAAATACAAAACCAACAAACTGTTACTGCTCACAAAAATGCACATTCCTAAAGCAGAAATGGAGATAAGGATTGGTGTTTCGAAAGTCGAGGTCTGTCTTTCAAAATAAGAAATAGCAAGCAATGCCATAAAGTTGCACGCAATGATTATGATCTTAGTCAATTGAGTAAAGTTACTAACCAAGAATGAGTCGTTAAATAATAAAAATGTTCCATTCTCCACATGCAATATCTGGTATACACTCGCGATAAACACAAGAAGTGTAAGATTGCTTGTAATCCGGAAGGCTTTGGTTTTTAAAAATACTCCAACCATTAGGGCCAAAAAAGCCCCAAGTATCATGGTGATTTCTGGGGCAATGTGATATAAGTCTATGTGTAAAATTTTTAACATCGGTTTAAGATTATCTGTTTAGCTTTTGAATCTTCACATTACTTATTTTAGTTACAAGCTGTTCAACTGCCTTCTGTGAGTAATCATTAATTATTTTAGGATACACTCCAATTGTTATAATTAATATTGCAAATACTGTCAGTATGACCCTATCTAACCCTTTTATATCTTGCAAGGCTTGGAGTGTCTTGTTATGGTCACCAAATATTGTTCGTATATATAACCAAAGCATGTATGCTGCACCCAAGACCATTCCAAATGTAAGCAATATACCATAAAGATGGTCAAACTCAAACGCCCCAAGTAAAACCAGAAATTCACCGACAAATCCAGCAGTTGAAGGTAAACCTATCGATGCCATAACAAATACCGTAAACAATAGCGAAAATTTTGGCATTTTATGCGCCAGTCCTTGATACACAACTATTGCTTTTGTATGTGTTTGTGCGTATAAAACCCCAACACAGAGGAACAACGCGCTAGAAACTAAGCCATGGCTTATCATTTGAAAAATCGCTCCCTGAATTCCATATACATTGAAGGAAAAGATGCCGGCAACAACATACCCCATATGAGCAACTGACGAATAGGCGATCATTTTTTTCATATCCGTTTGCATCAATGCGACGATAGATGTATAGATTACGGCTATTATACTAATCCATAACACGTAATCTGCGAAGTAGATTGATGCTTCTGGAAACATTGGCAGATTGAATCTTAATAGTCCATACCCCCCGATCTTCAACAACACACCTGCAAGTATTACAGAACCACTTGTAGGTGCTTCAACGTGTGCATCTGGCAACCAAGTATGAAATGGCCATAATGGGATTTTTATTGCAAACGAAATAAAAAAAGCCAGCCACAAAAGCTTCTGAATCTCAAGCGGATAATTTTGCAAGATGGTTGCCAATTCAGTGATATCATTGGTAGACTCGTGCACGAATATGTAAGCAATCGCAAGTAGCATCAATATTGAGCCAAAAAGCGTATATATGAAAAATTTTATCGACGCGTAGACTCGGTTCTTCCCACCCCATATACCTATGATAAGATACATTGGGATTAGAAAAGCCTCAAAAAAAACGTAAAATAAAATCAAGTCTTTAGCGCAAAACACACCTATCACACAGGTTTCTAAAATTAGAAACAAGCTGACAAAAAGTATTCTGTGAGTTTTAATGGACTTCAACCCTACCGCGATACACACCGGGGTCAAAAAAATAGTCAACAACACAAGGTAAATAGAAAAGGAATCCACACCCAATGAATAAAATATGTTCATTGACCGAAACCAAACAAGCTTTTCTTCAAATTGAAAATCAGAATTATTTTGATCAAACGATCCCCAAAGCAATACACCTAAAACTACTTCGCCAAACATACATACTAAACAAACCACCATTGCCATATCTTCAGAATGAGCCCTAAAAACATAGGAATATATGGCAATTGCACACACTGCGATGAGTGGGGCAAGAAGTATGTGGGTTAAAATTGTGAAGTGTTCCATTTTCTAACTAAAAATAACTATACTGACAATCGCCAAAATGCCCATAAGCATAGTGAATAAATAATGATAAACTTTCCCAGTTTGCACATGACGAGCCACTCTTGAGATGTCGAATGTCATCCTAGCCAAACTGTTGGGTATGCCGTCAATTATACTATTATCAAACCATTTCCAAAGAAAGTCACTCAAGTCTTTGATTGTTACTACGAATATCCTGTTATAAATCTCGTCAAAGTAATATTTATTGTACAAAACTTCACGAATAAGTCTCAGCCTATCTATTATAATATACATAAAAGACGAATTTCTGAAATAGGTTATATAAGCAAGCATAATGCCTGATACTGCTATTACAAGTGGTAGTATCTTTACAAACTTACTTGAATCATCCCCCCCATGCGCATGGGCTGCCAAAGCCCCGTTCCAAAAACTGCTATTAGGGGATGAAATTTTGAATATGTATTCTCCAACATAGCCACTAAAAACAGCCCCAACTGCAAGCAATATCATTGGTACCATCATACTTTTAGGAGCTTCATGAATGTGTTCTTCAGACTCGGCTTCGCAATTAACTCTTGAGGATTTATGAAACACCAAAATAATAAGCCTCCATGAGTAAAAAGCTGTGCAAAGTGCAGCAAATAGACCCATCCAATACGCGAAAGTTCCTAAGCCAGAGCCGGCAAGATGCGCATGCTCCAGAATCAAGTCTTTAGAGAAGTACCCAGCAAACGGGAAGATGCCGGCAAGAGCAAGAGAGCCTATCCACATGAAAGCATACGTCACTGGCAAAAATTTATACAACCCTCCCATTTTGTTGATATCTTGTTCATTGTGTATCGCATGGATCACGCTTCCTGCTCCCAAAAACAACAGGGCTTTGAAGAAAGCATGGGTCATCAAGTGAAATATTGCCACTGAGTAAGCCGAAACGCCGCATGCAAAAAACATATATCCCAGCTGACTGCTTGTGGAATATGCTATGATTTTTTTGATGTCGGTTTGTACCAACGCAATGCTTGCTGCAAACAAGCATGTAAATGCACCAATTACTGTAACAGTGTTAAGCGCCATCTGCGAATGTTCGAAAAGAAAAGAGCATCTCGCT
The DNA here is from genome assembly GCF_034359465.1 of Candidatus Bandiella woodruffii. Lineage (NCBI taxonomy): Bacteria > Pseudomonadati > Pseudomonadota > Alphaproteobacteria > Rickettsiales > Candidatus Midichloriaceae > Candidatus Bandiella > Candidatus Bandiella euplotis. Next base: position 67,457 of record NZ_CP110820.1, read on the forward strand.
AATAAAAATACGCCTGCTGTTACCATTGTTGCTGCATGTATTAATGCAGAAACTGGTGTGGGCCCTTCCATTGCGTCTGGAAGCCATGTGTGCAACCCTAATTGCGCGGATTTCCCCATGCACCCGATCAGCATAAGTATGCATATGATGTCCATGGTGGAAAGCTCAATACCAAAAAATTTGGCATATACAACTTCTATTCCGGAAAGGCTTGCAAAAATTTGTTGGTATTCTATAGACTTAAACGTAACGGCAATTAGAAAAATTGACAATGCAAGGCCAACATCGCCAACTCTATTGACTAAAAAAGCTTTAAGAGCTGCTTTGCTTGCACTTTCTTTCTTGAACCAAAAGCCAATCAGAAGAAAAGAGCTTAATCCAACTCCCTCCCATCCAAGAAATAGCTGCAATAGGTTGTCCGACGTGACTAACATAAGCATAAAAAAAGTGAACAAAGAAAGATAGCTCATAAACCTTTGTTTAGAATCGTCATCTTCCATATACCCTATAGAATATATGTGCACCAGGCATGAAACGAAAGTCACAACGAATAACATCACGGCCGTCAACGAGTCTACGTATATAGACCAATAAGCTTGAAAAAATGATATATCCACCCATTTTAAAAGCCTGATGTGAATTACCTCATGCAGAAAAACAACATGATAGAACACAATTACAGAGAAAATAGCCGAAAAACACAGCATACTAGTTGTGATTAATTGAGCGGATAAAGCGGTGAATTTTCTAGTATTTAACCCGATCCAAAGCGCTCCCAATAATGGAAAAAACACGCTGTATACTGCCAATAATTCAATTTTAAACATCTATCCTTTTAGCTCTGTTGTGTTATCTATATCAATATTTTTCTTATTTCTAAAGAATAGTATCAGTATTGCTAAGCCAATTGCGGATTCTGAAGCAGCTATTGTTAATATGAATATGGAGAAAACCTGCCCATCAATTGCATTTAGCAACTTAGAAAATGCCAAAAAGTTTAGATTCACAGCAAGTAGCATAATCTCTATCGAGAACAGTATGTTGATTATGCTTTTTTTATTGAGCATTATCCCAACAATGCCAACTAAAAAAAGAAGGGTTGAGAAGATAATAAAATGGCTGATTGAAACGCTGCCAAGCAATATTTGGTTTTCTACCATACCTTTACTCCACTTCTAGATTTCACATCGACCAATTCTATTGAATCAGCTTTACTTCTTCTAACCTGTTTATATACATCCTGCTTTCTTACAAATTTACCAGAACTTCTATGTACCAATGTGATCGAACCAACCATGGCTAAAAATAAAATTACCCCGGCAATCTGAAACTCCAAAATGTGTTTTGTGTAAAGCGTTTTGCCCAATTGGTCTACTGCGTTCTGGAAAAGAGCTTCTTTACCATAGTTTTCAACAAATGCTGCCGGCAAATTGATTTTCGATTGTGTGAGCGCAAAACAAACACCACCCAAGAATATAATAACAAATAAAACGGCAAAAGGTAAAGTTTTTGGCATATTGCTTTGCATCTCAGCAAGATTGATGTTGATCATCATTACAACAAATAGAAAAAGGGTGACAACTGCACCAACATAAACTATAAGCGTAATCATCGCTACATACTCAGCCTCAAGCATGATCATTACGCCAGCCGCGTTGACGAATGTTAGGATTAGGAAGAGTACAGAATGTATAGGGTTTTTTAAAGAAATCACAAACAATGCAGATATTAACACTAGCGCGAGTAAAAGGTAAAATATAATCGAAACCATCAGCATCTGAATGCGTTCATTATTTATAAGTTCAAGTTATAAGATTATGTGATAAAAAATCAAGCAATTTGATGAGAACTATTGAAGAAACCAAATATTTTATGTATTATTCTGTCCTGATAACTCAAAAGATCAAATATTGATGGAAAGGGAAAAAATTACATCCCCCGGCGACAAAAATAAAGTGCTGCTACACTCATGTTGTGCGCCTTGTTCCGGAGAGGTGATCCAAGCGATGGTCTCTTCCGGAATCAATCTTACGATATTTTTCTATAATCCAAACATCCACCCTAAAAAAGAATATGAGATCAGAAAAGATGAAAACATCAAATATGCACAAAAATTAGGGATAGACTTCATAGATGCCGATTATGATGTGCAAAATTGGTTTAGAAGAGCTAAGGGAATGGAGTTTGAGCCTGAAAGGGGGCCAAGATGCACAATGTGTTTTGATATGCGCTTTGAGAGAACGGCGTTGTATGCTTATGAAAATGGCTTTGAGGTTATTACAAGCTCCCTTGGGATTTCCAGGTGGAAAAATATGGAGCAAATTAACGAAAGCGGGAAAAGAGCTGCTGCAAAGTATCCTAAAGTTGAATATTGGACTTATAATTGGAGAAAAAATGGTGGAAGCAGTAGGATGTATGAAATAGCAAAAGAGGAGAGCTTTTATAAACAAGAATTTTGTGGTTGCGTTTTTTCATTGAGGGATACAAACGATTGGAGAAAGAAAAATGGAAAAGGGGAGATAGAGATAGGTAAAATGTATTATTAAATCAACATGAAAACAGGCAATATCAGTAACTATGACGTATTATTACTCGACTTATGGGGTGTTATTTACGATGGACACAATCTTTATCCAGAAGCGTTGGAAACTTTGCAAAAATTAAAACAAATTGGTAAGGAGGTGATTTTCTTTTCCAATGTTCCAAGAATGGCTTCGACCGTAAAGTCTATGTTAACTGGCTTTGGCATAAACGATTCTTTATATTCTAAGCTAGTTTCTTCAGGTGAATTTGCGAATGATCTCCTCACCAAAAAAAAGCAATTTGGCACCAAATACTTTTACATTGGCTCACCAGAGTCCGAAGAAGTGGTTTTTAACTTAGGTGGGTATCAAAAAGTTAGTAAGGCAGAAGATGCAGACTTTGGAATTATCACAAGCATCATCAATTACCATGAGGAAGCAAAAAAACTAGCAGAAGAAGCAATAAAGTATAAACTCCCGGTGCTCTGTGTCAATCCAGATAAATCTTCGATAAAAACAAGTGGGGAAGTTGTTCCATGCCCCGGTGTTATTGCTGAGGAATATGAAAATTTGGGTGGTGAAGTCATTTATTTCGGTAAGCCGTACAAGCATATATATGAATATGCCCTTAAAGACGTCGCGACTGGCAAAAGAGTTCTGGCGATTGGGGACAGCATGGAAAATGATATAAAGGGGGCTAATAATATGAATATAGACTCCGTTTTGGTGTGCAGTGGAATTCACAGACACGATTTGGCAATAGGTGTTGGGGAGATACCAGAAGAGGAAAATTTAATGAAGCTGTATGAAAAATATTCACTAAAACCTACATTTGTGATAAGTTTGCTAAGAGATATAAAAATATAAAGTATAGTGGTTGCATGTATATACAAACTCAAGATACTCCCAACCCCAATACAATCAAGTTTATCCCTGGGGTAGAGGTTTTAAAAAAGGGGACGTACCATTTTAATAATGATGACGACTATTCAAATTCACCATTGGCAAAGCGATTGTTTGAGATTGATGGTGTAAAATCGGTTTTTTTAGGGAAAGACTTTGTTTCTGTTACAAAAGAAGAAGATATTGCGTGGGATAGGTTAAAGACCTATGTTTTAGCAGGAATGGTTGACCATTTTATAGCTGGGATACCAGTTATTGAGAAGAAGAAAGAGGCAGGCACTAAGAAATTGGGGATAGAAAAAATCAATTCTGAAATTGAAAGGCAGATAATAGAGCTGATCGAAACAAAAATAAGGCCTGCAGTTGCGCAAGATGGCGGCGACATAACATATAAAAATTTTGAAAACGGAGTAGTATACTTAGAACTGCACGGAGCATGCCAAGGCTGCCCAAGCTCTACGATTACGTTAAAACAAGGGATAGAAAGTATGTTGAAATATTACGTGCCGGAAGTGCAATCAGTAGAATCAATTTAATAACAGGACATATTCATGAATGATTTAGAACAAGAAGCATTAGAATTCCATGCTAAAAATCCAAAAGGCAAAATCTCTATAAAGTTGCCTAAAAATTTGGTTAACAAGCATGATTTGTCATTGGCGTATAGTCCTGGAGTGGCAGAGCCATGCAGACAAATTCATAAGGAGTTTGGAAAGATATACGACTACACCGCAAAAGGCAACTTTGTTGCAGTCATCAGCAATGGAACTGCAGTTTTGGGGCTTGGGAATTTAGGAGCAGCAGCTTCCAAGCCGGTGATGGAAGGAAAAGCTGCGTTGTTCAAACGTTTTGCAGACATCGATTCTATCGATATAGAAGTTGATGAAACCGACCCCGAAAAATTTGTGGAGATTGTAAAGAGCATAGCTGTTACTTGGGGAGGGATTAACCTAGAGGATATAAAAGCACCTGAATGCTTTATTATAGAAGACAAACTAAAGGAATGTCTAAATATCCCAGTGTTTCACGATGATCAGCACGGCACTGCCATAGTGACTGCTGCTGGCTTAATCAATGCATTGCATATTACTAAACGTAAAATTGAAGATGTAAAGATCGTTGTAAATGGAGCAGGAGCAGCTGCACTTGCGTGTGTGAGTTTGATAAAGAAAATAGGTGCCAAGCACAGTAATATAATTGTTTGCGATACAAAGGGGGTTATATACGAAGGCAGAACAGAGGGGATGAATGCATGGAAAGAAGCTGTTGCTGTTGATACTAAGTTAAGAACATTAGAAGAGGCTGCAAAAGGAGCAGATGTGCTTATAGGGCTTTCAGTTAAAGGAGCATTTTCCAAAGAAATGATAGAAGGTATGGCGTCTCAACCCATCATCTTTGCTATGGCTAACCCAGATCCTGAGATTACTCCAGACGAAGTAATGAAACTGAGACCAGATTCAATTATTGCAACAGGTAGGTCTGATTATAAAAATCAGGTAAATAACCTAATGTGTTTCCCTTATCTATTTAGAGGTGCGCTTGACGTTATGGCGACAACAATAAATGATGAGATGAAAATAGCTGCAGCTTATGCCTTGGCAAATCTTGCAAGAGAAGAAATAACCGAAGAAGTTCATGCAACTTGCTTGGATGGTAACTGCGAATTTGGTCCTGATTACATAATACCTATAACTTTCGATTCAAGATTGATGGAAGAAGTATCCGTAGCAGTTGCTAAGGCGGCTATGGAATCTGGAGTTGCAAGAAATAAGATAGAAGATTTCAAAGAATACCGTAAGAAGTTATCTGGAAGACTGAATCCGTCTATTAAAATTATTGATAGTTATTTCAATAAATTAAAAAATAATCCTAAGACCGTGATATTTGCAGAAGGAGAGGAGGACCCTGTCATTAAGGCAGCTGCAGATTGGCAAAAATTTGGCTATGGGGAAGCAATTCTAGTTGGTAGAGAAAGCGTTATCCAGGAAAAAATGAGTGCCTTTAACATTTCTGGTATAAAAATCATCAATGCTGCTTTGTCTGATAGCACCCAAAAATACGCCAAGCACCTTTATCAAAGGCACCAAAGAAGTGGCTATATATACAGGGACTGCATTAGGCTTGTGAACAGAGATAGGAACGTGTTTGCGGCCGAGATGTTGATGCACAACGAGGGAGACGCTTTAATTACGGGTATTACAAGAAACTATGCAAAAACCCTTGATGAAATAACAAGCGTAATTGATTTAAGAACAGGCATGACTTTATTTGCTCTTAGCGTTGTTTCCATTAATGAAAAGACCCTATTTGTTTCGGATACTGCAATCAATGAATGCTCAACAAGCGAGATGTTGGCAGATATAGCTATCCAAAGTGCAGCTGAAGTTAAAAAACTTGGAATAGTTCCAAAAGTTGCGCTAATTTCTGCCTCGAACTTTGGCAGTTCTTATAGCGCAGATGCACAAAAAGTAGCCGATGCTGTTAGAATTTTGGATCTAAAACACGTGGATTTTGAGTATGAGGGAGAAGTCTCCATTGATGTTGCGCTCAACCCAGAACAATTTGCCAAATATCCATTTTGCAGGCTTACGAGTGCTGCGAATATTCTTATTATGCCATCGCTTCACAGCGCTGATATTGCAGTAAAGTTGTTGTCACAATTTGGAGACGCCAGGTCAATTGGTCCTATACTATGTGGACTTACAAAGTCAGTACAGATTTTACCAATGAATGCAAGTGTTGCTGACATACTAAATTTTGCCGCTATTGCAGTTAGTGAATGATAAAGACCACTGCATAAACGCTCTTTTTTGTAATTTTTGCGTCAGAATGAAAATAGCGATCCTCATATACTGCCTCAACTGAATGCCCAGGCTATAAGGCGCGCGCAAGTTTTACTATTTGCGATTTTAAAAACTTAATTCTTTGCAACCCTTGTCCAAAAGGCACCGTCAAGTTAAAAAAGTTGAGGTGCAAAAGGTATTGAGAGAAGAGGGAAAAAATAGTAAATTGGAGCAAAATAAAAAATAATAGAAAAACAATGGAAGAAAGAGCGAGCAGATACAGATATCCAATGGTGATAATAGGACATGCAGTTTGGTTGTACCACAGATTTAATTTGAGTTATAGAGACGTAGCAGAAGAGTTGTTATACAGGGGTATAGAAGTAAGCCATGAAACGATAAGAGCATGGTGTATTAAATTTGGAAAAAGGTTTTTAGATATAATCAAGAAGAAGCAGAGGAAAGTAAAGGATAAATGGCATTTGGATGAGATGAGCATTAAAATTAACGGTAAATATTTTATTTTGTGGAGAGCTGTAGATGGCACCGTCAAGTTAATGGAGGTAAGGGCGTGACAGAGCATCTTTTTGAAAATTATGCAGCAGCTATGGTTCTGTCGCATCTGTTGAAACACATAAGAATCTTTGATATTCTGAAAGAAATAGTTGCTGGTAATAATGTTTAAAGTAGAATCAAAAATAATGAAATATTTCAAGAATCACGAATATGGTCCAGAAATAATAATGGTATCTCTGTACATGAAGGGAAGATAGTCATTAAGCTATAAAGAGATAGAAGAAATAGATGGATTAAGGGGTCTGAACATAGATCACACTACTCTGCAAAGATGGGTGATAAACTTTATGCCAACACTTGAAGGAAGATTTAGAAAAAGAAAAAAGCCAGTCAATGGTAGTTGGAGAATGGACGAGACTTATATCAAGGTTAAAGGTAGATGGGTCTATTTGTATAGAGCATTTGATAAATGCGGAGATACTATAGATTTTATGCTAAGAGCAAAAAGAGATAAAAGAGCTGCTAAAGCGTTTTTCAAGAAAGCAATCAAATCTAGTGGCCAACCTACAAAGGTTAATATAGATAAAAGCGGCTCTAATACTGCTGCTTTAAATTCAATCAATAAGCCATTATCTAAAGAAGACCAAATAGAAATTAGGCATAACAAATATCTAAACAATAGGATAGAAGGCGATCACAGATTTGTAAAGAAACGAACTAGACCGATGCTTGGTTTCAAATCCTTTAGAAGTGCCGCCAGGACTATTGCAGGAATAGAGCTCTTGCACATGATTAAAAAAGGACAACTTGCTGACAATGACAATTATAATTCTGACTTTGATAAATTTCTTTCACTAACTGCTTAATGGAAAAATATACAAATAATTTGAAAGTTTTTGCATCATATTACAGATGCGACAGAGCCGTCTCGTCCATTCTCCAGCTGCCGTTGACTGGCTTTTTTCTTTTTCTGAATCTTCCTTCAAGTATTGGCATAAACTTTACTACCCATCTTTGTAGAGTGGCGTGATCTATGTTGAGTCCTCTCAACCCGCCTATCTCTTCTATCTCTCTGTAACTTAAAGAATATCTTCCTTTCATATACAGCGATACCATAATGATTTCTGCGCCATATTCATGGTTCTTAAAATACTTCATTAATTTTGGGTCTACTTTAAACATTATTACCAGCAACTATTTCTTTCAGAATATCAAAAATTCTTATGTGTTTCAACAGATGCGACAGAACCCAAAAGAAAGACTACTGCACAATAGAAGAAAGAAGTGGGGAATCATAAAAGGTCTGGCCATTTGGGATTTAACCCCTTTTTTCTTTACAACCATTGTCCAAAACTCAGGTTATCTAAATTCAATTTTGACGGACAGAAGATGTAATGGAATCCGAAGTATGACAACACCAATTTTTGCTTTATGATTCTATCCTTTGAAGTGCGATGTTGGTATTTTTTAACTTCTCAGCTAAGTTACCATAACCCCGTTCAATTTGTTCAGCTGCATCAAGCTGCGTTTCCCCTTCGGCAAGAACAGCTGCGATTAAATATGCCAGACCAGCTCTTAGGTCAGGAATAACTATTGGAGAAGATATTGCAGTGAGTTTTGTTGGTCCATGAATTAAAGCGCTGTGCATAAAATCTTGCCCTCTGTAACGGCATGGCACGGAACCTAAGCATGAGCTAACCACTTCGGTTTTTGCTCCTAGTTGGTTTAATATCGCTAAATAGCCGAACCTCTTCTCGTGCACAGTCTCGTGAATTACGGAAATGCCATTGGCTTGAGTCAGAATTGTTGCAAATGGCTGTTGCCAATCTGTTGCAAACCCAGGGTATACATCTGTTTCTACCTCGGTTGATCTGAGTTTTTCCTTGCGAAAAAACAAAATGCTGTCATTGCTCAAAAATTTGAATCCACCCTCTATTTTTGTATAATGTGGCAAAAAATTACCTAATAAATCCGGCCTTATACCCGACACTTCAATTTCTCCATCTGATGCGCACGCCAAAGAAGCCCATGAAGCTGCTTCAATTCTGTCTCCAGCAATAAAAAAGTTTGTACCATTTAGTTTTTCAACGCCATGCACTATCAATTCTCTGTTGGTGGACAAGAAAATGATGGCTCCCATGGAGCGTAACATCGTAATAAGCTCGATGATTTCAGGTTCTAAAGCAATATTTTTTATAATACTTGTGCCTTGTGCCAAAACACTTAAGAACAAGCACGTCTCTGTCGCTCCAACAGAAGGGTACGGCAAATCAATGTGACAAGCTTTTAAACGCGAATTTGCATGGGCAATGTATTTATCTTTTTTTTCAACGACGTCTGCCCCGAATTTTTTTATTGCATCAACATGATAATCCACATTTCTTTTGCCGATGTGGTCCCCGCCAACAGTTGGGACTGCAGCTTTACCCAATCTATGTAGCAGAATACTTAAAAGTAAAATTGGGATTCTATTGGTTCTACTATCTGGCAAGGATGCTTCATATATGTTTATGTTAGTGGCATCTATCAGCATCGTACCATCGTTTCTACTCCAAGTGATCTTAGCCCCTGCTGACCTTAGTAACTCTGCGGTGATTTCCGCATCACCAATGTTTGGTACGCCTTGCAATACTGTTTTGTCTTGGGCCAGCAACGCTGCAACCATCACTTTTGTTGTGAGGTTTTTTGCCCCCATGCATGTTATTTTCCCCTTAATAGGTACTCCGCCCTTGATTTTATATGAAATGTTATTCATTACCTTGCAATTAAATTATCGATGGGTAATCTCACCCCAGCTGTTCCCATTATATTCGATAAATCTTTTAATATAAAGTTAAAATTATCTTGCGAATACCCTTCCAGTCTGACGGTCAACACATCTTCGCTATTAGACTCCCTTACTAGATACCAACCTTTTTCATTCTCTATTCGGATTCCATCTAAATCGGAGTAATTGCGATCTAATTCGTTTAGTATATCTTTTAGTTTTTGTATAATGTTGTTTCGTTTAGGTTTACCGCAAGGGATTCTAATTTCTGGAGAGATGAAGCTTTCTGGCAAGCTATCAAAGTAATCTTTATTATCTCTGTAGGCACCGTCAAGTTAAAAAAGTTGAGGTGCAAAAGGTATTGAGAGAAGAGGGAAAAAATAGTAAATTGGAGCAAAATAAAAAATAATAGAAAAACAATGGAAGAAAGAGCGAGCAGATACAGATATCCAATGGTGATAATAGGACATGCAGTTTGGTTGTACCACAGATTTAATTTGAGTTATAGAGACGTAGCAGAAGAGTTGTTATAAAGGGGTATAGAAGTAAGCCATGAAACGATAAGAGCATGGTGTATTAAATTTGGAAAAAGGTTTTTAGATATAATCAAGAAGAAGCAGAGGAAAGTAAAGGATAAATGGCATTTGGATGAGATGAGCATTAAAATTAACGGTAAATATTTTATTTTGTGGAGAGCTGTAGATGAAGATGGATATGAGATAGATGTCTTCCTACAGACCAGACGTAATAAAAAGTCTGCGATAAGGTTTTTATCAAGATTATTACAATCAAATCCAGTACCCAGAGTAATCGTGACAGATAAATTAAAAAGCTATACCAAACCTATAAAAGAAATGTGCCCTAAAACAGAGCATAGGCGCCATAAAGGATTAAATAATAGGGTTGAAAATGCACACCAACCAACACGCAGGAAAGAGAAATGCCTAATAAAATTCAAATCTCCTTCTGGGGTACAGCAAACTCTTTCTTTGATGGGAAAAATAAGGAACATATTTTCAGTAGATGTGGGCAGGTATATTAACAGTTCTAGCAAGCAAAAAGAAATGTTTTTCGAAGCTAAATCTATTTGGGATCACGCCGCTCAATCCATAGCTGCTGCATAATTTTCAAAAAGATGCTCTGTCACGCCCTTACCTCCATTAACTTGACGGTGCCGTTAAAAATTCTTAATTTTTACTTTTTATTTCAAAAATTAACAGATGCGACAGAACCTTATAGGGAAGTCTATTCTTGACATAACGTCTTATAAGTCGGTATACAGTAAAAAAATGGTTAACAACAAACAAACAAAAATGGTAAGCATTCAATATCCGTCCACCAGGCTAAGAAGAAAGAGAAATGCAAAATGGAGTAGGGATCTGTTTGCAGAAAACTCCTTGCAACCATTTAACCTAATACAACCATATTTTTTAACTGAGGGATTGGGAGTAAAAGAGCCCATAACAACAATGCCTGGTATTTTTAGGTTGAGTTTGGATAATGTTATAAAGGAGGTGGTGAACGCAGCGAACTTAGGAATTAAAGCGATAATGCTATTCCCACAAATTGACAAAGCAAAAAAAAGCCACGATGCGAAAGAAGCATATAATCATGACAATCTGATGTGCAGGGCAATAAAAGAGCTCAAAAGACAAAACATCGGCATAGGAATTATAGCCGATGTTGCACTTGATCCATACACTTTGAATGGGCATGATGGCATCACAGATAAAGCTGGAGCTGTTCTAAATGATCAGACAGTGAGCGTTCTATGTAAGCAGGCTTTGGTGCTTGCAAAAGCGGGTTGTGATGTTATAGCCCCTTCCGATATGATGGATGGACGGGTAGGCAAAATACGTGAATCACTTGAACAAGAAGGCTTCCCTGATACGCAAATTGTTTCTTATGCTGCAAAGTATGCATCAAATTTTTATGGCCCCTTTAGAGATGCAGTTGGCTCAAAGAGCCAGCTTGGGAAGCTTGATAAAAAAAGTTATCAGATGGATATAAGAAACTCTCAAGAGGCAGTCATTCAAGCTGGCTTAGATATCTCTCAAGGAGCTGATGCCATAATAATTAAGCCGGGGATACATTATCTTGACATCATAAAGCTTATTAAACTAGAGTACAACATACCTATAATAGCTTACCAAGTAAGTGGAGAATATGCTATGTTGAAAATTGCGGGAGAACAAGGTGTGTTTTGTGGGGATGAGGCCATGATCGAAAGTTTAGTATCATTTAAAAGAGCGGGAGCCTCCGCGATTGTCACTTACGCGGCTACAGAAATAGCCAGTTTACTTCGTTAGCTTCAAAATTTCATCATTTTAACATTTAGTGTTTAGATTTGCACTTGGCACTCTGCGCTAAGCGTATTTTTTAAGTTAATTTTGATTATTAGGTGTGTAAATTTTTTATATTGCAAAATTTTTCAGTTTACAATACCCTCTGGCTAAAGTTTTTATTACAAAATTTTATGCATTTAACCGCACAAGTTGCAAATATACTTAAAAATTATACAAGTGAGACCCCTGCCGTTAAGTCCAACATCGTGAGAATATTGATGAGTGGAAAACTAGCAGGCACAGGCAAAATGGTCATTTTACCTGTGGATCAAGGATTTGAGCATGGGCCTTCTAAAAGCTTCGCGGTAAACGAAGCGGCATATGACCCAGTATACCATGTAAAACTAGCGATAGATGCAGAGCTGAATGCATATGCAGCCCCCAAAGGAATGTTAGAGGCAATCCCTGATGAATTTCGCGGTGCAATACCACTAATCTTAAAAGCTAATAGTAGCAATTCCTTGGTGCCTAAAAACAACTCGCCCAATCAAGCCATTACTGCAACTATACAGGATGCAATTTATCTGGGGTGTACTGCTATAGGCTTTACTATATATCCAGGTTCGAGTGATTCCCTTGACATGATTCAAGAGATAAGTGAACTAATCTCTGAAGCCAAGGCTTATGGACTTGCAACAGTGCTATGGTCATATCCCAGAGGTGGGGATATCACTAGAGATGGTGAAACAGCCTTGGACGTTATCGCCTATGCGACGCATATTGCCGCGTTAATGGGCGCTAATATAATAAAAGTAAAAATACCGTCCAGCGCCGTAGAGCTGGGTGCAACGCAAAATATATACTCTGAATCTAAAAAAGATTTTCAGGACATAGCAAAGCGGGTTGAGCATGTTATGCAGTCGGCGTTTGTTGGAAAGAGGTTGGTTGTATTTTCAGGAGGAGATGCTAAATCAGAGGAAGATATATATAGAGAAACTATTGGCATTCATGCAGGGGGGGGTAACGGCTCGATTATTGGGAGGAATAGCTTTCAAAGACCTTATCAAGAAGCGTTAAAACTCCTTTCTAATATTATAGCTATATATGCACAGAACGAGTACAGATAATTCTGTTACAATATTTAAAGTTAGCATAGTATACTCTGCGTCTTTTAAAAGTTGGCATCGTCATTTTTGCGCTCTCATATTTCGTCACGTACTTTTGTACGCTCCTTATGCTCGGCACTCAATTCCTTGCCAATTCTTAAAACACTTTGAGTATATATATAATAATTTCTTGGCAAAAGAAAAATCTGTCTTGACTTTGTCATTAATTTATATACCATTACATTCCATAATTTCATTATTTAAGGTCCGGTGAGAATAATAAATTTCGCAAATTTTTTTAGAGAGGTTAAAGCCGAGGGGGATAGGATTGCTTGGCCAACGCTTAAAGAAACTCTGATCGCATCTTCTCTTGTTTTTGCGGCAGTTTTTGTAGCTTCGTTATTCTTTTTGATGATTGATGGAGTGATATACAAAGCGATTAACTACATTTTGACGGTAGGGGGTTGATTTGGCTACTAAATGGTACATAATTAACGTGCTTTCCGGATACGAAAAAAAAGCAATTGAGTTGATCAGGCAGAACGCACAGAAAAAAGAAGTAGATCATTTGTTTGAAGATTTCGTCATTCCCGTTGAACACACCTTAGAGTTAAAGAAAGGAAAAAAAGTTGACTCGGAAAAGAAAATATTCCCAGGTTATGTACTGGTTAATATGGAGCTAAACGATCTTACTTGGAACATCGTAAAGAATACTCAGTATGTTGGCAAGCTGCTTGGTGGTGGCAACAGACCTCTCCCTATTCCAGAACATGAAATAAAAAGGGTGTTGAAGCAGGTTGAGGAAGGGAAGGTTGTGAAAGAGAGAAAAAAAACGTTTGAAATTGGAGAAAATGTGAGGATAATTAATGGAGTTTTTGAGACGTTCAATGGAATTGTTGAAGAGGTTGACGATGAGAAACAGCGTTTGAAGATATTGGTTTCAATATTCGGTCGAGAGACTCCTGTAGAGTTAGAGTTTGAGCAAGTGGAAAAAATTAATAACTAAAGGTAAATAAAGTGAAAAAAAAGGCTGTTGGAGAAATAAAATTGCAGATATTGGCTGGCAAAGCTAACCCTGCCCCACCTATCGGGCCGGCTTTGGGGCAGAAAGGTTTGAATATTGCTGAGTTTTGCAAACAATTTAACGATAGAACGAAGAACGAAGATCCAAATATGAAGATGCCTGTCATCATAACTGCTTATGCGGACAGAAGCTTCAGCTTTATAGTCAAAGCACCGCCAGTAGCGGATTTAATTAGGAAGTACGCTGGATTGCAAAAAGGCTCTTCTACTCCTGGCCGTACCATGGTTGGAAGTATAAAGAAAGAGGATGTCGTTAAGATTGCTGAAATAAAGCTTGAAGATATTGGGGTTGATAAAATCGAATCCGCTACGAAAGTTGTCGAAGGAACAGCTCGTTCTATGGGCGTCAAAGTGGTTGATTAATTTAAAACAAAAGGAATATGGGTAAACGAATAGAAAATGCAAGAAAGTTGCTTAATGCCGGTGAGCTATACAGCTTAGATAATGCTATATCGTTTTTTGTAAACGATTATGCGCAAAAATTTAAGGCTAAGTACGACGAAACCATAGAGTTGGTTCTGCAGTTGGGCGTTGATGCTAAGCAGTCTGATCAAATGGTTAGAGGGGCAGTTGCAATGCCACATGGGCTTGGTAAGCAAAAAATAGTGGCTGCTATTGTTGATGAAAAGAGAGTGCAAGAAGCTAAAGATGCTGGAGCAGAACACGTAGGCGGCGAAGATCTGATAGAAAAGATCAAAAGTGGGTTTTTGGATTTTGACGTATGCGTTGCTACGCCGGCGATGATGCCGAAACTTGCAGCTATAGCGAAGTTACTTGGTCCTAAGGGATTGATGCCTAATCCAAAGCTGGGCACTGTTTCTGACAACGTATCAGAAGCCATTACAAGTGTAAAAAAGGGACAGGTTGAATTTAGGGTGGAGAAAAATGGGATCATTCATGCGGGCGTTGCTAAGATAGGGTTCGCTGAAAATAAGATAAAGGAAAATCTGATGGCGCTTTATGGTGCAGTGTTAGCTGCTAAGCCTGCTAAATCAAAGGGTGTTTACGTTAGAGGCTCTTTCTTATCGAGTAGTCAAGGACCTTCTTTAAAGCTTGACTTAAAAAGTTTTGTGATTTAGTATCACCAGCCGTGCTACTATTAAATAATTAAATCTTTGGTATAAAGTGGATAGAATTAGTAAAGAAAAATTAATTGTAGACTATAACAAGTTATTTGACCAATATAAGTCAATTTTTTTGGTGAAAAACCTGGGATTGTCAGTCGTGGATTCTAAGCTTATTAGAGCCAAGCTTAAACCGGCGGGGGCTAAGTTTATAGTGGCAAAAAATAGTTTGGCGAAAATTGCTGTCGCCAAAACAAAGTTTGCAAACATTGAAAGTTTGTTCGTAGGGCCTGTGGTTATGGCTTATGCAGACGATCCAGTCGCCGTCTCTAAGTTGCTTGTGGAATTTTGTAAAGAAGGACGTAAGCTGGAGATTATAGGTGGAGCAATGGGAGAGAAACAGTTGAGCAAGGGAGACGTTGTTCACTTATCTCAATTACCTACGGAAGATGAAGTTAGAGCTAAACTTATTGGTTTGGTTAACGCTGCGGCAAGCAAGCTTGTTACTGTTCTTAAAGAGCCTGGTAGCAAGTTGGCTAGAGTTATTAAAGCTTATGCCGAGAAACAATAAACACATAAATAGGAGTTAAAATGGAAAAAATAATTGAGCAATTATCGAAATTGACAGTAATTGAAGCCGCAGAGCTTGCAAAAAAATTGGAAGAAGCTTGGGGCGTTACTGCTTCTGCTGCAGTGGCTGTTGCTGCTCCGCAAGGAGCTGTTGCTGCTGGTGGTTCTGAAGAGAAATCAGAGTACGACGTTATCCTTGAGTCCGCTGGAGATAAAAAACTTAATGTTATAAAGGAAGTTAAGACAATTACAGGATTGGGGCTTAAAGAAGCTAAAGATTTGGTTGATTCTGCGCCTAAAGTTGTTAAAACTGCGGTTCCTAAAGACGAAGCTGAAAAACTAAAAACATTGTTAGAAGCTGCAGGAGCAAAAATCAGCTTGAAATAATTTTTTATTTCATCGGCTGTCTACTGAGATTTTATAATAAAACATATTAGGTAAAATAGTGACCTCGTATCTTTCTAAAAGGCGTATCAGATATAGTTTTGGGAAAATTGTAAGTGATGTAAGAATACCAAACTTGATCAAAGTTCAAAAAGAGTCTTATGAAGGGTTCTTGCAGTTAAATGCTGGGAAAGAGAATCGCAAAGATCAGGGGCTAGAAGATGTTTTGAAATCTGTATTCCAAGTAGATGATCCTGAAGGGAAAGCAAAGTTAGAGTATGTTAGTTATAAACTAGGAGAGCCAAAGTACGAACCGGACGAATGTATTCAAAGGGGTGTGAACTATGCCTCTCCTTTGAGAGTAGTGTTGCGGCTTATAGTTTGGGACACAGATCCAGAATCCGGAGTAAATGAAATAAAAGGGATTAAAGAACAGGAAGTTTACATGGGGGACGTCCCTTTGATGACGGACAAAGGAACTTTTATCATCAATGGTGCGCAAAGAGTTATTGTATCACAATTGCACCGTTCTCCAGGTGTTTTCTACACTCATGACGAAGAAAAATCTTCTTCTTCCGGAAAATACATATATTCGGCGCGGATTATACCCTACAGAGGCTCTTGGATTGATTTTGAGTTTGACACAAAAGATATATTGTACTTCAGGATTGATAGAAAGAGAAAAATACACGTTACCACCTTGCTCAGAGCGATGGGGTATAACAAAGATGAAATTCTTAAGGAGTTTTATAAATTTATTACTTATAGATGGGAGAAAGATAAATTAATCACCAAGTTTGAGCTCGAACGATTCAGAGGAATGAAAATCGAAAATGATGTAATTGATGCTAAAACTGGTGAAATAATTTTGGAAAAAGGCGTTAGAGTCACGCCAAGAATCATCAAGAATCTTCAAGGGTCCAGCGCAGAAAAAGAATATATTACGAGTGATACGTCGTTGGTTGGTAAGTATTTGGCTGAAGACGTTGTGGATAGCACGACTGGCGAGATTGTGTGCAGTGCTGCTGAAGAAATTTCAGAAGATTTGATAGCAAGCTTTAAAGCACATAAGTGTAAGCAGATCAAAGTTCTTGATATCAACGGGGTTGATTCTGGTAACTTTATTGTTAGCACCTTGTTGCTTGACAAAAATATTGATGAAGAACAAGCTTTAGCTGACATATACAAAGTATTAAGGCCAGGAGAGCCTTCCACCCCCGAAGCTGCAAAGCAACTTTTTGAAAGTGTATTTTTTGATAGAGAAAAATATGACTTATCTGCTGTGGGACGGATGAAAATCAATAAAAAACACGACTTAAACATACCTGACGATACCACTGCATTAACTAAAGAAGATGTGTTGGTGATCATCAAACATCTCACGCACTTAAAATGTGGTAATGGTATGGTTGATGACATTGATAACCTAGCTAATAGAAGGGTTAGGTCTGTAGGTGAATTGGTGGAAAATCAGTTCAGAATGGGGTTGGTGAGAATGCAAAAATCTATAATTGAAAGAATGTCTTCGGTAGAGATAGACAACGTGATGCCTCATGATCTCATTAATGCAAAAGCACTTATGAGCTCTTTGAGGGAGTTCTTTGGAATTTCACAACTTTCTCAGTTTATGGATCAGACTAATCCTCTAGCTGAAATCACTCATAAAAGAAGGCTGTCTGCCCTTGGTCCTGGTGGTTTGACCAGAGATAGAGCTGGTTTTGAAGTAAGGGATGTGCATACCACCCACTATAGTAGGATTTGTCCTATTGAAACTCCTGAAGGACAGAACATAGGTTTGATAAGTTCTTTGGCTACATATGCTGATATTGATCAATATGGATTTATCCAAAGCCCCTATCGTAAAGTTAAGGATGGTTATGTGACAGAAGAGATAGTGCACCTAACTGCAATCGAAGAAGAAAAATATAATATAACAAAAGCGAGTATAGAACTCGACGACAATGGAAGGATAGTTGATGACATCGTCACTTGTCATAGAAAAGGTGAAGTGGTATATGTTCTAAGGCAGGACGTCAACTTAATTGATGTGTCTCCTCAACAGCTTGTCTCTGTTGCTGCTTCCTTAATTCCGTTTTTGGAAAATGATGATGCCAACAGGGCGTTGATGGGCTCTAACATGCAACGGCAAGCAGTACCTCTAATTATTAACGAAGCTCCTTTTGTTGGTACTGGAATGGAACAAATCGTGGCACGTGATTCTGGCACAGTAATTTTAGCGAAAAGGAGTGGTGTAGTTGACCAGGTTGATTCAAAAAGAATAGTAATAAAAGTTAAGGAAAAGGAAGATGAGGATGTATCGGGAGTGGATATTTATACGTTAATGAAGTATGACAAATCGAATCAAGGCACCTGTATTAACCAAAGAGCGATAGTTAAAATTGGAGACTTCATAAAAAAAGGAGATATTCTTGCTGATGGGGCTTCGACCAACATGGGGGAGCTTGCTTTGGGCAAGAATATATTAGTGGCTTTTATGCCTTGGAACGGATACAACTTCGAGGATTCAATCCTACTTTCTGAGCGTTTGATAAAAGATGACGTTTACACATCAGTTCACATTAATGAATACGAGGTAGTTGCAAGGGATACAAGACTTGGCCCCGAGGAAATCACCAGAGATATTCCAAATATGAGTGAAGAAAATCTGAGTCATCTGGATGAAATAGGGATAGTGAATATTGGTGCTGAGGTAAGAGCGGGAGATATCCTGGTAGGCAAGGTGACGCCTAAAACCGAATCGCCTTTGACTCCTGAAGAGAAGCTTCTTAGGGCGATCTTTGGTGAAAAAGCTGCTGACGTTAGAAATTCATCTTTAAGAGTACCACCTGGTGAAAAGGGCGTTGTTGTGGATGTAAAAATATTCACAAAACGTGGAGTTCAAAAGGACGAAAGGGCAATTTCTATAGAGAGAACGCAAATAGAGAAGTTTTTTAAAGATAAAGAAGATGAGATAAGGATTATAGCAGACTATGTTTTAAATAGGCTTAAAAAGGTTTTTGCCGGGCAAAAAGCTGCTGCTGATAGTAAGTTGGTTAAGTCAGGCGTGGTGTTGAAAGAAGAATTGTTTGTTGTGTCTAAGTTGAAAGACATTTTTGCTATAAAAGTGCTTGATAAAGATGTAACGACAGAAGTAACAAAGCTTGAAAAGTTTTACGTAGAATACCTCGAAAAACTTGAGCACAATTACAGAAAAAAAATTAAGAAATTGCAAAGCGGAGATGACTTGCCGCAAGGTGTTTTGAAAATTATTAAAGTGTATGTTGCGAATAAGTTGAAGATTCAACCCGGGGATAAAATGGCGGGGCGTCACGGTAACAAAGGGGTGGTATCCAAAATTTTACCAGTCGAGGACATGCCGTTTTTGGACGATGGTCAACCTGTTGATATTGTATTGAATCCTTTGGGTGTTCCATCTAGGATGAACATAGGACAAATATTAGAAACTCACTTGGGGTGGGCTTCGGTTGGTCTTGGTAAAAAAGTTGCTTCCGTGTTGGAAGAGAGTTTAAAAAATTACCAGGCCTCCAACGAAACCAAACTGAGAGAATGTATCAAAGATACGTTTTCATTTGGGCAGAAAAAATCTGCTGATATCTGCAGCTATATAGACAGTCTTGAGTATAGCGATTTGCTTGAGCTTGCAAAAGATGTTAGTTTAGGTGTTAACTTCGCAACCCCCGTATTTGATGGGGCAAAAGAAAATCAGATCAATGATATTCTGCAAAAAGCTGGTCTTGGTAAATCTGGACAAGTTAGGTTAAGAGACGGAAGAACTGGTCAATATTTTGATCGTAAGGTGACGATAGGGTACATTTACATGATGAAGCTAGACCATCTTGTTGACAACAAGATTCATGCTAGATCTATTGGTCCTTACAGTCTTGTGACTCAGCAACCTTTAGGTGGTAAATCTCATTTTGGTGGACAAAGGTTTGGGGAAATGGAATGTTGGGCATTACAAGCTTATGGTGCTGCATACACACTCCAAGAGATACTTACTGTCAAATCAGATGACGTGACTGGAAGAATCAAGGCATATGAAGCTATAGTCAGAGGAGAGAACTCTTTCGATGTTGGTCTTCCAGAATCATTCAAGGTGATGATCAAAGAAATTAGATCGTTAGGATTGAATATGGAGATCAAAGAAAGAGAAGAAGAATAATATTTATATAGAGGTAAATCAGTGTTTAACTATTTCAACTCAAAAGACAGTCAAGGTTTTGATAGCATAAAAATATCAATTGCGAGTCCAGAGCATATAAGGGCGTGGTCGTTTGGTGAGGTAAAAAGACCAGACACTGTGAATTACAGAACTATTAAACCTGAAAATGGTGGTTTATTTTGTTCAAGGATATTTGGTCCCGTCAAGGATTATGAATGTCTTTGCGGCAAGTATAAAAGGATGAAATATAGAGGAACGGTATGCGAAAAATGCGGAGTTGAGGTTACCACTTCGAAAGTTAGAAGGGAAAGGATGGGCCATATAGAGCTGGCTACACCAATAGTACATATATGGTTTTTAAGATCCTTACCCTCCAGGATTTGCACCTTGTTAGATGTTAGCCTAAAAAAGATTGAGAAAGTTTTATATTATGATGCATATATAGTCAATGACCCTGGTATTACTAATTTTGAATATGGTCAGTTGCTATCAGAAGAAGATTACTACAAAGCTGTAGAACATTATGGAGAAGATAGCTTTAAAGCTGGAATAGGCGCAGAAATCATCCGAGATATGTTAAAAAATATAGATCTGCAAGAGGAAAAAAACAATCTTAGGGCTGATTTAGCAAAAACAACATCGGAAACTGTTCGCAAAAAAATAGTTAAAAGACTTAAATTAGTTGAAGATTTCTTAGAGTCAGGTAATAAATTGGAATGGATGGTGCTAGAAGCACTTCCGGTTATCCCGCCTGATTTAAGGCCGTTAGTTATGTTGGATGGTGGAAGATTCGCTACCTCCGATTTGAATGAGCTATACAGAAGGGTGCTGAACAGAAATAACAGATTAAGCAGGCTTATTGAGCTTAAGGCTCCTGATATTATAGTGCGTAATGAAAAAAGAATGCTGCAGGAGTCTGTAGATGCACTGTTCGATAATAGCAGAAAAAGTAAGGTTGTGAAAGCAGCGAACAAGAGGCCTCTAAAATCTTTGGCCGATATGCTAAAAGGTAAACACGGTAGATTTAGACAAAATTTATTGGGTAAGAGGGTCGACTACTCTGGTAGGTCTGTTATCGTGGTTGGTTCTGAATTAAAACTACATCAATGCGGTTTGCCAAAGAGAATGGCCCTTGAGCTAATGAAACCATTTATCTATTCAAAATTAGAGCTTTACGGCATTTCTGCCACAATTAAAGCTGCAAAAAGAATAGTAGAGGAGGAGAGACCTGAAGTTTGGGATATCCTGGAAGAAGTCATAAAAGAACATCCTGTGTTTTTAAACAGGGCTCCTACTTTGCACAGGCTTGGTATACAAGCTTTTGAACCGTTGTTGATTGAAGGGAAAGCTATCCAGCTACATCCTTTAGTATGTGCTGCGTTTAACGCCGATTTTGATGGAGATCAGATGGCAGTGCACGTACCGCTTTCAATTGAGGCTCAGTTGGAGTCAAGGGTGTTAATGATGTCGACTAATAATATTCTAAGCTCCGCGAACGGAGAGCCTGTGACAGTACCTACGCAGGATATTGTGTTGGGCATATATTATCTGTCTTTGCAGTTTGACAAGCAGTTAGGTGAAGGTATGGCTTTCTCTAGCTTAAGCGAAGTAGAACATGCGATTAATGCTGAAAAACTCTCTATACAGGCCAAGATTAGGTTCAAGTATAAAAGTCATGATCAAGATGCTGAGCCTGTGATGGTAGAGACAACTGCTGGGAGGTTGTTTATAGCTGATCTTTTACCGAAAGAGTCGGACGTCAGCTTTGATTATATCAATAAGGTTATGACGAAAAAGGAGATATCAAACCTTGTGGATATCGTGTACAGAAATTGCGGGCAAAAGAAAACGGTAATATTTTCTGATCGTTTGATGGGGCTTGGTTTCAAGTATGCCTGCCAATCTGGGATATCAATAGGTAAAGATGATATTGTTGTACCTGAAACGAAGAAGGTACATCTGGATGCTACATTCAAGAAAATTAAAGAGTACGAAGAACAATATGCTGATGGACTAATTACATCTGGAGAGAAATACAATAAAGCAATAGACGAATGGACTAGGTGTACGGACAGGATCGCAGCTGACATGATGAAAAAATTGTCTAATCAAGCTGGTGATCATGATGAGGGTAGTGGTTTTGAGTCCCTTAATAGCATATACATTATGGCAGATTCAGGTGCCAGAGGTTCTTCAGCACAAATTAGGCAGCTTGCTGGGATGAGAGGTTTGATGACTAAGCCATCTGGAGAAATTATAGAAACGCCTATTGTATCTAACTTTAAAGAAGGTCTAAACGAATTGGAATATTTTATTTCAACTCACGGTGCAAGAAAAGGTTTGGCAGATACAGCGCTTAAAACAGCTAACTCTGGTTATTTAACCAGAAAATTGGTTGATGTAGCGCAAGACTGTATAGTAACTCAAGAAGACTGTAAGACGTCTACTTCTCTTCTAACGAGAGCGAAGATTGAAAACGGTGAGGTTATCGTACCGTTAAGAGAACTTGTACTTGGGAGAGTATTGGCTGAGGACGTTTATTCTTTGGCTCATAACACACTCATAGCACGTAAAGATACACTGGTTGACGAAGAAACCATGGATCTTCTAGAAAAAAATAATATAGAAACCCTAAAAATAAGGTCTGTCCTAACATGTAAAACTGAGCACGGCGTGTGTAGTAAATGTTATGGCAGGGACCTTGCAACTGGACAAATTGTGAATTTAGGTGAAGCTGTGGGAGTTATAGCTGCGCAATCAATTGGTGAGCCTGGAACTCAGCTAACCATGAGAACTTTCCATATTGGTGGTGCCGCACAGAAAATCGCTAATAAGTCTGACGTTGTTTCTTCTCACTCCGGGACAATAAAACTCAACAATGCGTTTATCATCAATGACAAGCAGGGTAGCGCAATAAATATGAGCAGAAACTGTGAAGTAGTTGTGATAGACAATGCCTATAGCGAAAAATTTAGATGTAAGGTTCCATACGGTGCAAAAATCTATTTTAAAGATGGAGATGATATCAGAACTGGAAACAAGATTGCAGAGTGGGATCCATTTACTGCACCTATAATGACTGAAGTATCTGGTTATGCATCTTTTGTGGACTTAGAGGATTCGGTTTCCATTAAAGAAGTTCAAGACGATGTAACTGGGATAATCAGTAAAGTTATCATAGATGCTAAAAATACTAAGGGCTCTAATTTAAGACCAAAAATAGTTATTAAAGATAAGGACGGTAATCCAATAAGACTAAAGAATGGTTTAGAGGCGAGGTACTTCTTACCTGTGAATGCTATAGTTAATGTGTCGGACAATCAAAGTGTAGAGATTGGTGATGTGTTAGCTAGAATGCCTAAAGAATCTTCAAAAAGTAGGGATATTACCGGTGGTTTACCTAGGGTTGTTGAGTTGTTTGAAGCACGTCAACCTAAAGAAGCTGCTATCCTAAGCGAAATAGACGGATATGTTGAATATGGTCAAGATTATAAGTTTAAAAGAAGGCTTGTGGTTAGATCAAAAGATGGAGAAACAAGTGCTGAGTATTTTATTCCAAGAGGTAAACATATCACCGTCAATGAGGGAGACTATGTTTTAAGAGGGGAGATGCTTTTAGAAGGGCATCCATCACCACACGATATATTACGTATACTTGGTACCGAAGCATTTGCCAGCTATATGATTGATGAGGTTCAGCAAGTTTATAAACTGCAGGGGGTTAAAATCAATAACAAACATATAGAAGTAGTCTTAAAACAGATGTTGAGGAAAGTTGAAATTACTGACCCAGGTGAAACAACGTTTATAGTCGGGGAGCACATCGATAAAGATGAGCTGGAACAAATGAATGAGAAAGCTAAGAGAGAGAATTACAAGCCAGCTAAGGCAGTTGGTGTGTTGCAAGGAATAACCAAGGCTTCTCTTCAAACAACCTCGTTCTTATCGGCTGCTTCGTTCCAAGAGACTATTAAGGTACTTACAGAAGCTGCGGTTTCTGGTAAAGAGGATAAACTTCAAGGTCTAAAGGAAAACGTGATAGTTGGAAGACTTATACCAGCTGGTACAGGTTTCTATATGAATCAGTTAAAAAATAGGCACAAAGAGAGCGAGCATTCTTAAATTCATCTACATCTCTACTACTTTTGACTTAGGGGACTTTGTAAGATGAAGCCGATTTTTGAAGTTACAGGGATATAGAGTGGGAGCGTTGAAAGATAAAATAAGGATAAATGTTATGGTTTGATTTAAGGAAGTTTGGAACATGGTCTAAAAAAATTAACAAAAAATTGGTTTCCCCAAGAATTCAAAAGATTTCTTTGAGGTGGGATATGGTAATTTTTAGCTTTTTATTGATTCTGCGAAGCGTGATTTTATGAGCTTAGGCAGTAAGAACCGTTAAACGTTTTAAATTAAAGCAGATAGCATTCATAAATTCAGCAAACTGATTTTTGGCAATTCCTATGTATCGCAATCGTTTATTATCTTGAGAAAACACCCTCTCAAACGGAGCCCTTATGGAAGTATACTCCGATAACTTGAAAAATTGGCCTCAAAATACTTCGGATTTCGCATAACGTTTAGGTACATATGTACGCGCCTCATGCTCATCACTCTTTTTAAAGCTATCTTTCGTCTATAAATTTTGCCAAGTCTCAGTTTGACCTAGGGTAGTGTCTGTCGGTCAAAAGTTGGATTTAGATATCATGAGCTTCGGTCAATGGTTGCGGGGGCAGGATTTGAACCTGCGACCTTCAGGTTATGAGCCTGACAAGCTGCCGTGCTGCTCTACCCCGCGTTACTACTTCTTTTAATACTGCAACCCCGGATATTTACAGCTCTCTACCGTAGTACCCAGCTTACTGTTACGCCTGAACTCTATACCATTCTGCTGATAAATTCAACTGCTATTTGTTAGTAAATAATCTTTTAAAACTCAACCCGAGGTTAAAGCTCTATGTAAAAGCCTTTTTTCCAGGGATGAGAAGTCTATTCTGATAACTTGAAAAACACCGGTAATTAGAATATCGTAATGACTTTTGGTTCTTAGATCATTGGTTGGCCAAAAACCTTCTATTCAAAAAACTAATGATTATAAACATCAATGCCACAAATGTGAGATAATAGGCAGGTGCAATATAGCCTAGCTGCATTACCAGAAATGTAGAAATAAGTGGGGCTGTGCCACCAAACAACGCATTCCCCACATTCCAACCTAGAGCTATCCCTGAATATCTAAGTGCAGGAGTGAAGAACTTAACCGCAAATGGATAGTATGGCGCCGCAACAGAGGCAAACAATATGCCCAAAAGCGTAATACCATAAATAACGTTGGTTATGTCGTGATGTGCGTTATCAATAATAATATTGAAAATGGGGGTGACAGATAAAACATAAATAAATACCGCGGAATAAATATATTTCTTATGACCGAATTTATCCGCTATATAACCAAAAACCGGCAATGCAATAACTAATGCCATAAGTGCTAATGACACAAGATGAAGAGCTGTCTCTTTATTCAACTCCAACATCTCGGCGAAATAAACGTTAAAAAATCCCCTGATCATATAAGTGCTGGCGGTTGCAAGGCTGGCGAATGAAGCTATAATCAATATGCTTTGCCATCTTTCCATCAAAACCCTTTTGAGAGGGAATTTTTCAATGTTATTGCCCTTCTTCATTTCTTCAAAAACCGGCGTTTCTTTTATTTTATAGCGCATGAGCAACCCAACAAAACCCATCAAACCACCTATAAAAAACCCATAACGCCAGGTAAAATCATCTATACCAAATAAGCGCTCAATAAGAATGCCAACTAATATAGCCAAAAGTGTTCCCATAACGTTGGATGCCATAACGATGCTGCCAATTAAACCTATTTTTTTCTCTCCGAAATGCTCAATAATAAATATTGCGGAACCAGCTCCCTCACCACCTATACACATGCCCTGGAACATTCTGATGACCGTAAGCATAATTGGAGCTATCATACCAATCTGACTGTAGGAAGGTAGAGACCCCATAAGAATGGTACAAATTCCCATTCCTACTATTGAGATTGTCAGCGCTGTTTTTCTGCCAAACTTGTCGCCTATATGCCCAAAAAGCACTCCCCCTAAAGGCCTCATAAAAAACCCTATTGCAAAAATTGCAAAAGAAAACATCAGCTGAATGTACTCCTCAAAATTAGGAAAAAATAATTTGCCTATTGTGTCTGCGAAAACTGAATATATGCCAAAATCATAATACTCTACGATATTACCAATAAGAGATGAACCAATCACAGCTCTTTTAGTAAGATATCTTTTGCGTAATCTCTGCTTTAATTTTAAATTTATCAATCTCAATGTGCCGACTTAGTCACTTATTTAAACTGCAGTATATCAAATTAAATATATTAGTCCATTTGTATATGATCAAAATACGGGGAGCATAAACAGTTTCTTTTTTACTTATAATGGGTTACAATCGCCACTTCAGTGTTGTTAACAGATTCATGTATGATAAAAAGTTTTGAATGGAAAATCGCAAAGAAATACATAGGATACCATAACCACTTTATTTCTTTGGTGAGTTACTTAGCCACCCTTGGTATCGCGCTTGGTGTGATGACACTTATTATAGTGATGTCTGTGATGAACGGGTATGAGGTTGAGTTGATAAAGAAAATATTGGGAATCAATGGGCATATAAGCATTAGTAGTTACGAGCATAAAATTGGTGACTACAACAAGCTAATCCAAAAAGTAAAAGATATTCCTGGGGTTACATATGCAGCACCGCTTGTAACTGGTCAGGCGCTTGCCGAGAGCAATGGTGCTTCAACTGGAGTTTTGGTGCGCGGCATGGATATGGACTCTCTCAACAAAAAGCCAATAATGCACCACGTTTTTGCTGGTGCGCAAATGACCTTTGAGAAAAATGAGATATTGATAGGGAGGTCATTGGCAAAAAATCTAAACCTAAATGTGGGAGATAAAATTAGGCTTATGATACCAAAATTAGAGGCCACTGTTTTGGGCGTTATCCCAAGGTTGAAAACTTTTTATGTAGCTGGAGTTTTCGATGTTGGAATGTATGAATATAATGCAAGTACGGTTTTCATCCCATTACATACTGCACAGATATTATTTGAACGGGGCGATTTTGTGTCGGAGGTTGAGGTTATCATCAATGACCCCAAAAAAATTGACAAAATCAAAATGGATATTCTTAACACTTCTCAGGACCAAGACCTTTTGCTTACTGACTGGGGATTGGCAAATCAGTCTTTAATAGCTGCGTTAAAAGTTGAAAGGACTACGATGTTTTTTATTTTGGTCTTAATCATAATGATTGCAGCATTTAATATTATTTCTGGGCTCACTATGTTGGTTAAGGAAAAGTATAAGAGTATCGCTATATTGCGTGCAATTGGTGTCAGCAGAGCCTCTATTATAAAGATATTCATTTTAACGGGAGTTTTTTTAGGTGGGCTTGGTACGTTAGGTGGGGTGGTTCTTGGTTCCATATTCTTGATGAACATAAACAGAATCAAGCAGATACTTGAATCTGCAACAGGAACAACTTTATTTGACCCTATGATATATTTTTTAACTTCCCTGCCTTCAGAGCCAGATGTGGGCGAAATTATTAGCATAGTGGCTGTAGCTGTGCTACTATCCTTTTTTGCAACAATTTATCCTGCCTGGAAAGCTGCGAATATGCTCCCAGCAGAAGCATTAAGATATGAATAATATATGGATAATTTTATCGAAACTTTACAAGATAGAGGATTTGTCTATCAATGTACTGATCTCAAACAGTTAACATCACTTGCTGCGGGGAAAAAAATCAAAGCGTATATAGGGTTTGACTGTACGGCGAAGTCCCTGCATGTTGGCAGTTTGATTCAAATTATGATGTTACGTTGGTTGCAAAAATTAGGTCACCAGCCCATCGTTTTGTTAGGCGGGGGGACGACGAAAATCGGGGACCCTTCAGGCAAAGATGAGGCAAGGAAGATATTGGAGCTTAAGGATATAGAAGAAAATAAGTCTGCTATAATGCAAGTATTTACCAAGTTTTTGGATTTTGATTCTAATAACAAAGCTATAATAGTGGATAATGACGCATGGCTTAGTGAAATTAAGTACATAGATTTTTTAAGAGAATATGGTAGTTATTTCTCAATCAACAGAATGATAAGTTTTGAGAGCGTTAAATCGCGCTTGGATCGAGAACAGTCTTTGAGCTTCCTTGAATTTAACTACATGCTTTTACAAGCATATGATTTTTACAATCTGCACATCAAAGAGGGCTGTATGCTGCAGATGGGTGGTTCAGATCAATGGGGGAATATAATTAACGGCGTGGAGTTAATAAGAAAAAAGCTGGGACGCGAAGCTTTTGGATTGACATCGCCATTACTTACAACCAGTTCAGGTACCAAAATGGGGAAAACTGAGGGGGGAGCAGTATGGTTAAGTGAAAGCATGTTAACACCATATGATTATTGGCAATTTTGGAGAAACACTGAAGATGCTGATGTTGTAAAATTTTTGCGGTTGTTTACTGAACTGCCGTTGGACAAAATTGACGAGCTTTCTAAACTGAAAGGGAAAGATATCAACGAAGCAAAAATGATCTTGGCAGACGAGGCCACTGCATTATGTCATGGAGTTTCAGCCGCCAAAACTGCTAAAACAACCGCACAAGAAACTTTTGTGCTAGGAGGTGTTGGCGATAATCTACCAGAATATCATGTTGACCTAAAGAGAATCAAGTTAGGCATTGACCTTTATAGTCTTTTAGTTGAGTGTGGTCTTGCGCAATCCAATCGCGCTGCAAGGAAATTGATTGAAGGGAACGGGGCAAGAGTTAACAATGAAGTCGTAAATAACACCAAGCATCTAATCACCGAAAAGGGGTTTAAGAATGACATTCTTAAACTATCTGCTGGCAAAAAAAGACATGTGATTGTTAGACTTGCAAAATAAAAGTGCAAGCCTTCATGCAGAAATAACAGTAAAATCTTATTATCATTCTCTATCAGAAGCAATCGACCTCACAGGTCATTCAAATATTCTGGTAATTTCATTTAGATTTAAATCACCATACAATACATCACGGACATATTTGCATATCGGAGCATCTATCTGATGTTTGTTTATGATATTAGCAAGTGATTTAGCAGTATAATATCCCTCAACAGTAGTATTATCCAAGCCTCTATGTTTTTGCACTGCCAGATTATAACCAAAACTTGTGTTCCTGGATGTTAAACTATAGCAAGTTAGTAGCATGTCACCAAGCCCAGCCAAAGAGTATACGGTTTCTTGCTCTCCCCCCAAAATTCGTACAATGCTTTTTATTTCTTCCAGCGCAGCCACAAGTAATGAAGCAGCAAAATTCTGCCCCAAATCCAACCCCTTGGCAATACCGATTGCAATCGCTATCACATTTTTAATGGCCCCACAAACTCCAACCCCAATTACATCTTTGGATATTTCTGGATAAAATGTATTTGTTTGAAATATTTTTTGTAGATATAGCGCATACGCCTGATTTTTTGTTGCGATCAAAGTTTTGGTGACTTTTCCAGACGCTATCTCCATAGCAAAATTTGGCCCTGAAAGAACTGCGATATTAGCATGGGGAAAATGTCTCTCACATATCTGAGAAGGCAAATTTAAAGACTGATTATCTATACCTTTGGAGCATATAACAATATTATCGAAACTATGTTTTTTTTTAAAATTACTACATAGCTCATCCAGTGATTTAACTGGAGACACAATAACTACTGTATTTAAATCTTTCACATCAGAATCAGCATGGATAGCTTTGATATTTTGTGGCAATACGACCCCTGGAAGCTTTTTATGATTACAGTTGTCATTGTTTATTTGGGCAGCTAATAAGCTGTTTCGCGTATATAAAAATATATCGTCGATGTTACAGGCTAAAATCTTTGCCAATGCAGTACCCCAAGCACCAGCTCCCAAGACCATAATCCTATTCAAATTAAATTTATCACTCATTAAAAGCAAAATCCTCAATAATAAAATCCACTTTGGTTTGATCAAAAAAATTAAGTTGCAAATACCCAACCAAATTCACTTTCTTACCTCCACTTTTTAGCAAACATTGGCCATAATCAGTACCAACACCTCTGAATAACATACACTTCAAGCTGTTGTTTGAAAAATCACCGGCAATACCATCTTTAACAATTACTGCGATATGGTGATTGGCAACAATCCAGGTTTTTACTATTTTGGCATCCACAATTACAAACCTTGGTCTTTCATTGCCCTGCCCAAACGGCTCCACCGACGCTAAGTTGTGAAAAAACTCAACGCTAACACCATTGACACTCACTGCAGCATCTATTCTCAATACTTTAGCTCGTTTGTAAATTTGTTTTGTATCGCTATTGTCTTGAACTGTCAATAACAAGAAGTTATAAAATTCCTCGATTTTATCTTCAGCAACACTGAAGCCACCAGCCATAGCATGCCCTCCTCCGTCCAATAAAAAACCCTCTTTTTTGGCATTTGCAAGGCTCATCCCAATATCAACCCCAATGATTGATCTTGCAGACCCCTTTCCAACTCCATCATTTAACGACACTACCAATACTGGTTTTTGATATTTTTCCTTGATTCTACTTGCTAAGATTCCTAAAACACCTAAATGCCAGTTATGTCCCATAGCAAGTATAATATTGTTCGCCTCGTAAGATTTCATTTTTATCCAAGCCAAAGCCTCCTCATATACTAAGCTTTCTATGGCTTTTCTTTGTTCATTATACTTCTCCAGATCAAGAGCTGCGTTGTACGCCTCCTCATAGTTGTCTGTAGACAGCAAAACAGAACCCAAAGAGCCTTTCCCAACTCTGCCACCGGCATTGATTCTTGGGCCCAGTATGAAACCTAAATGATAAGACTCTGGTTTTTTATCAATTTTAGCTGATTCCAAAAGCACACTTAAACCTAAGTTTTTCTTTTGGTGTATCAAGCTCAAACCGTGTTTTACAAAAGCTCTGTTAAGGCCTATAAGTGGCATCACATCGCATACAGTACCAAGTGCCACTAAATCCAGATATTGCATTATGTCTGGCTCTGCCATAGCGTTATCACGAAAATGTCCTCTTTCCCTTAATATATTGCGGACCGCTGTGATCACAAAAAACACCACACCAACCGCCGCCATATCCTTGAATGGGAAGGTGTCATCCAATCTATTTGGGTTCACAACAGTATGAGCGTTTGGTAAAGTTTCTTGAGCCAGGTGATGGTCAATGACTATCACATCTGTATGATGTTCTTGGGCATAACTAATCGGTTCAAAAGCAACAGTGCCACAATCAACCGTAATGATCAGTTGGTAGCCATCCTCTATGAGCGCCTTGAATGCACTCAGATTAGGGCCGTAACCTTCTTTAAATCTGCAGGGGATATAAACCGCAACGTCTATGCCAAGTGCACGAGAAAATCTCTTTAAAACAGCAGAGGAAGTTGCGCCATCAACATCATAATCTGCGTATATAACTATTTTTTCTTTCCCAATAAAAGCATCAGCAATTCTATTGGCAGCTTTCTTCATATCTTGTAGTAAGAATGGGTTTGGCATTAAATTTCTTATCTTAGGGTCTAAGAAGTTGCCAACCAAATCAAGTCCTCTTATGCCTCTATTGACTAAGATTTGGGCAATAATATCGCTAATTCCAAACTTTTGAGTAAGAAGCAGACATTCCTTTAAATCTTGTTCTGGAATTTGCCAATCAAAATTTCTGGCCGACCTCCCAAACTGATTTTTTTCGCTGCACATTCTGTTCTTTATTTACAAATCCTTAATTTTAATTAAAAATAGCACATAAAAAATATTAACCAACAAAAGAAAATCATTTGCCAAGATATAAACTAGTCATTGAATATGACGGCACAAACTTCCACGGTTGGCAAAGCCAAAAAAATGCAATCACCATCCAAGGAGAACTTGAAATTGCAATATCCAACTTGTTAAAAATTGAGGTGAAAGTGCAAGGGGCCAGCAGGACAGACTCTGGAGTTCATGCTTATGGCCAAGTTGCGCACTTTGATGTCGAAAAAAGTTACGATATTTATAGAATGCAAAATGGAATAAATTATTATCTAAGACCCCATAAAATCTGTATTGTTGCGATTGAAAAAGTGGATGATGAGTTCCACGCCAGATTTTCCGCCAAGCATAAACAGTATGTGTACCAAATCATTAATAGAACAGCCCCAACAGTGCTTTTTGAAAACAAAGCTTGGCATATCAAAGAACAACTAAACATATACAAAATGCAAGAAGCAGCTGGGCATTTGATTGGCACCCATGACTTCTCCAGCTTTCGAGCAACCGGATGTCAGGCCCAATCACCAATTAAAACACTTGATTCTGTACAAATAGAGAAAGTGGACGATCAGATCAGCATAAAACTGACTGCGAAGTCTTTTTTGTATAATCAGGTGAGGATTATGGTCGGCACACTGCGAGATTTTGGCCAAGAGAAATGGTCGCCTTCGCATATGAAGGCTATATTAGAAAGCAAAACAAGAGCGTTGGCCGGCCAAACCGCACCAAGCCATGGATTACACCTAAAAAAAATTGATTACTTGCACTCGCCACTTATCATTTCCCAAACCATTTCAAACTGATTGGAATGAGCAAGAAACAGATGAAAGTTCTCTATTAATATAACTCTGATTGGATTGAAAATGATGGCAGCAACTTTACGGTCATAAATGTATATAGGTAGCGGGAAAAAGTATTCAGAGGGGACAGCTCTATACTCAACATATTTCCTAGCATATGGGTTAAAATCTCTATTACTTATCAACACCTGGAAGGTAAGGTTTTTAACTCTTTGCATTCTATTTATGTGCATGGCGATGTAGTCCTTATCAAGGGTTTCCTGCAGTAAATTTTCATCTATACCACTCACTTTAACACACCCACCGTTCTCTTTGACCGATTCATACACCTCATCCAACAACATATGAACGCCATTTTTCCCTTCGAATACCTTAATTACTTCAACTTTGCTTCTCAAACCATCGTTGCCTAAAAACTCTATATTAGCTTCTGTGAACGCCTGATATATCTTATCTGCAGTTTTACTTGTTAGATGATGTTTTTCGTTTTCAATATTGGCAATCGTAGCTTTAGTCAAGTTGCATCTGTCAGCCAACTCAGACTGCGTCCAATTTAACAAGCCACGCGCAGCACGCACTTGAGCACTTGAAATCAACACCTGATCTGATCTACTTATGCTCATTGTTCTAGTTGCTTAGTTTCCTGAATATATGATCTATACATAATTTGGGTGCGAGTGCAACATTTTTTTATCCTAACTCCTAAAAGTTAGCGGAGTGTATATTTATTCAGTGACTTCATAATGTAACTGATATCTTTTGAATCACTTTTCTTTAATTCATCGATGATACTGGCTACATTTTCATTGATAACTATTGTCTTCAATTCCTGCCTTAGAACCTCTTCAGTCAGTACCCTTTGCGTTTCCAGGGCTTGAAACTGCCTTTCTATTTCCATTTCTATCTCTTTTTCATTTTGCAATCTTAATGATGATAGCTGCTCTTTTACCTGGTCTATTTTTTGCGTATTTATAACCAGTTGCTCAGCTAAGTTTTTTTCCGTTGTTTTCAACAGAATTTCAGCATCTTTATAGACTTTCTCTGCTTCTTGAAGCAACCTTTTTGCATCGTTGATTTTTGCGTCAAGAAATTGACTGACTAACGACTTAGTTGGCTTATAGCCAAAAAACAAAACCGCAATTAATGCAATGAACAGCCATGTAGTTTCATTAATCATTTTTCTTCACTTTCAAACAAATACGAATTTAACTTTGCGCTGATTTCCTGGGAGTAATGTTTCAAGCTAATGATCATCTCGCTTTTCAAATGATTAAGATACACCTCATGAGCCAAATTTTTGTTTTCAATCTCATTTTTAATGCTACTCAAACGATGTTCTTTGATTTTAGATATTTCGTTATGCACGCTTCGCTCAAGTTCTATAATCTCATCATTTAGCCTTTTCTTATAAGCCTCAATTTGTTTTTCTATAGAGCTTACTTTGCCTAAAATTCTATGGGCTTTATTTAAATATTCCTGTACTTTATTCTTTCTCATCGCAACAATCTGGCCATATTTACCGCAAAATACCTTCCCCACAGTTAGATATGTGAGCAAAAAAACTGCAAGTGACCAGATGACTTGATTAAAAAAATATGTAAAGTCTAAGTGCGGCATGCGTTCCCATTAAACTATGCAAAAAACAACAATAGTAAAGCTATCAAAAACGCAAACAATCCCATCGCTTCTGCAAGACCAGCGCCAATAAATGCGCTTTTCATCAGCTTGTCCTCAGCAGAAGGGTTTCTTGCTATACCATTTAGCAATGCGGAAAATATGTTGCCAATTCCGATTGCCGCTCCCAACATACCTATTGAGCTTAATCCCACCCCGATATATTTTAAGGCTTCTAATTCCATATTCCTCTCCTTTTTAAAATGATTTTAATGTAAATTTAAAGCATCGCTTAGATATGCGCAGGTAAGTACTGAAAATATATAAGCTTGCAAAGCTGCTATGAATATCTCAAATCCCGTTAGGATTGTCAATAAAATAAAAGGTAAGAATCCAAGAAAACCCGAAGAAATAACGAATGTTGCCAAAACCTTAAGCACAACATGTCCAGCGGTCATATTCGCTGCTAAACGTATTGAAAGACTAACCGGGCGTGCTAAATATGCAAACAATTCGATCACTATCATCAGTGGTGCTAATATAATTGGTGTCCCTTTGGGGAGTAAAATTTGAAGATATTTGACCCCGTTTTTTATAAATCCAATTAATGTGATTAAAACAAACACGAAGGCTGCCAGAGCAAATGTAATTGAAATGTGACTTGTGGTTGTGAAAGCAATGGGGATTAAACCAATACTATTGCTTATAAGAATAAAGCTAAATAGTGTGAAGACAAGGGGACGGAAATTCTGTGAATTTTTGCTAGCTGTGGCGTATAAAAGCCCATCAATCATCTCAAAGATTGCTTCGCCGCAAACTTGTACTTTGTTGGGTATCAACCTTACTTTGAAACAAGCAACACAACAAAGCATAAGTAAAATTAAATAAGCGCAGAGCATGGCTATTGTGGAATTAGTAATCACAAAATTGTGACCAGCTATGCTGAAGTTAAATACGGAATATATTTCAAACTGCTGCAAAGGATTAAGCATCGCGAATAAAAATTTATCTATCAGTTAACAAATCAATAACATTAAACCCAAATAAATTCAAAAAAAAGTTTTAGTATTATATACTCAAAGTATTTTAAGAGTTGGCAAGGAATTGAGTGCCGAGCATGAGGAGCGTACAAAAGTACGTGACGAAATGTGAGAGCGCAAAAATGACGATGCCAGCTTTTAAAAGACGCCGAGTATACTCCGCTAACTTGAAAAATTGACGCCTCCTATAAAATATCTTAGAAATCAAATAGCAAAAAGCCCCAAGAGATTTCTCACTTGAGGCTTTCTTTGTTTCAAAAACAGAAACTCTTTTAATTCAACCGCGAAGGATCAAATTAGAACGCAAATCTAACACCAGCGGTGAAAGAGTATTGAACTGAAGGAGACTTTGTTTCGAAGTCTTTAGTGTTATTGTATACATCAGAAGATTTTCCATAGGCAAATGAACCACCTTGCGCAATTTTGTATACATGCTTATCTTTAGAACGTCCTGATAGTTTGTAACCAACATCCAACACAACGTCTTTAGAAACTTCAACGCCAACACCTAAACCAACTTGATACGCAAAGCTGTTTTTGTTTTTAGATTTAAGTGTTAATGAATCGTCTTGAACAGCCACGTTAGTACCACCAGTAACTGTTAATCCATTCTTACCAGAGAACGTAAATTCTTGTTTACTTCTGTCAAGACCAATACCACCCATTACGTATGGAGTGAAAGCTGAACCAGTTGCGATATCATAATAAACGTTAGCTATCAAGCCAATAGTTTTATTTTTGGTTTTAGCTGTATGATCTTTTGTAAGGTTAAAGCCTTTTCCAGCCTTTGCTACCGCAAGAGTTTGCGCCGCCGCATCCACAGTAGCTTGAGTAACAGTACCAATACTACCAGAATTTGCAGCACTTGCAGCAGTAATTATAACAGTGTTGTTTGACACAGCACCAACAGTTTTACGTGTTATTCCGGGAGCTAAATTTGCAGCATCTGAAGCAGTTTGAGCTTTTGTAAGTGCAGCACCATCAACAAAAGCAACGAACTTTTCATCAGTACCAGCAGGGTTAGTAGCTAACTTATTTGTTTGCTTTGCGCTTGGGCTAGAAAAGCTAACGGTTAGGTCTGTTCTGATGTTGTCTGCAATCGCATAACCAAAACCGATGTCACCAGTAAAGCCTTTTAGTTTTCCGCCACCGTTGGTTGCCCCAACTGATTTTAGAGCGTCAACTTTGCTACCACTAAATTGATAACCAGCGTCACCTCTTACATACATTTTACCAGCTTCAGTAGCAGATGCAGAAAGCGCCACTCCAGCTATGATAGTTGTTGTTAATAATAATTTTTTCATGTTAAAACCTTTTTATTGTTTCCTAAGAACTATCAACACCCTCCACACTCCAAGAACTGTTTTTGAAAACTTCAAGAGGCATAAGGCCTAACTTGCTATTTCCAAGCCCAATTTTTAAAATATTTCGGATTGAATCCTTAATTGATTCCATTTAAACACCAGGTTCAACAAACATTCAAATAAAAAAGTTGTTTTTTGAGAAAGTTTTTTGAAACTGTAATAATTTTATGACACCACCGGAGCAGAAGGCTATAAAAGAACCCGCCAATTTTTGAAGTTATCGGATTATACTCACAAACTGGTTGGGTTGGTGGTGCTGAGGGGCGTCATTTTTGTTTATCCTTCTGGATTGCATGTTCATATTTCATTAAGAATATGCCAGCCAATATAATCAGGGCATATCCCATGTAAACCGTACTATCAGGGGCTTCATTAAACAACAAATATCCCAAAATCCCGACAAACACAATTTTCATGTAGTGATATGGCGCCAGAGCTGACATGTTTGCTTTTTGCATTGCTTTAAAAAATGCCACTGAATGTATGACGTAACATAGAGTGATCACTGCGAAATAAGCGGCATAAATTGGTTTAAATTCTATGTTATAAAAAGGAACAACCCCTTGAGGCATTGGAACGGAAAACACAAAATCCACATACTGCCAGTCCACAAATGCTACAGGAAACGCAAAGATTGATGAAAATAGCAAGGCATAAAATGCTTGTGTTTTATTTTTTGCAGTTCTTCCTAGAACTTTAACAGAAACGCTGTTAGCAGTCCAACTCAAGACCGCCAGCATGGTGAATGTGTAGTAAGGATTATAATCTGAGGTGGTAATAACTTGGATGTTGACAAATGGAGGAATAAATTGGATCAACCCAGGGTAAATCACAGCTGCAGCTCCCAAAAAACTTACAACAACTGCTGTTATTTTTAAAATTGAGAACTTCTCTTTAAAGAAGATCATGGCAATAACTGCCCACAGCACTTGTTCTAAGTAAGATAATGCTGTTGCATTAGCAAGCTTAACATGCTGCAAAGAATACATAAAAAATAACGAACCAGCTGCGCTGAAAAACCCTCTTAATATGTGCAGTTTTAACTGGGGGGTTTTTAATATTGACAATCCATCGCTAAACACCCATGGTAAAATGATTAAAAAGCAGCAAATCTTATAAAAAAACACCACTTGGCTTGAATTCAAACCCACACCAAGTTTTTTCATCAATATATATACTATAGCTAAAGAAACAGAGTTCAGGATCATATAGTTGATCCCCCCTCAGATACTGGCTTTTTTTCATCTACTTTCTCCTAAATTTCAAATTAAACTTAACGCACACACCGTTTTCTATATTGCTCAAATGAAGATCGCTTTCATGATCTTCTAGAATTTTCTTCACTATCGATAGCCCAAGGCCCATACCGGTTTTTTTAGTAGTCACATAAGGTTCTGCTATCCTTAATAGCAAGTCCTCATCAAGTCCATTGCCATTATCTTCAACTGTTATTTCTATCTGCCCGTTGTCGATTTCTTTTATGGTAAACTTTATACTTCCAACCCCAGCACTATTGCCATATCTAGTGGCAATCGATTCAGCAGCATTTTTCGCTATATTGGTCAATACTTGAGTAATCTGCATCTTATCACAGATAACATAATAATCCTCAGATGTAAATGTAAAATTAATATCCCTAAATATATTTTTTTGGTTGAATATCACGTCCTTTAT
The DNA here is from genome assembly GCF_034359465.1 of Candidatus Bandiella woodruffii. Taxonomy (NCBI): domain Bacteria; kingdom Pseudomonadati; phylum Pseudomonadota; class Alphaproteobacteria; order Rickettsiales; family Candidatus Midichloriaceae; genus Candidatus Bandiella; species Candidatus Bandiella euplotis. The sequence goes on from NZ_CP110820.1 coordinate 105,983, forward strand.
AATGCCAACTATTTCGTGCTCTTCCAGTTTAGGTTTGGGAATTCTTGCAAATTGTATGAATTCGCTGACTATTGCATGTATGTCACTTGCGTTTCTTAAAATTGCGCTAACGTATTTTTGATAGTTTTCTAGGTCGTCTTTATTTATTTGCTTTGAATATTTGCTGCTTAACCTTTCTGCAGAAAGTTGAATTGGAGTGAGCGGATTCTTTATTTCATGTGCGATCCTCCTTGCCACATCAGACCAGGCAGCCTCTCTTTGCGCAGCCACCAGCTTAGTTATGTCTTCAAAGCTGATGACGATGTTGCTTATTTCATCATCGATTACGACTGCTCCAATTTTAATAAACAAGTGGATTGTGCGCCCGTTTCTTTTTATGATGAAGTTGTCTTGGAATACACTTTTTGGCTCCCTGAGAATATTGCTAAGCAGCGGTTCTATCTCTGGTATTATAGCAGAAACCTCTACGTCCCCAGTTAATTTATCAAGTGAAAGAAGCTCTTTTGCTGCGTTGTTATATAACGTTACAAAGCCTCTGGCATCCAAAGCTATAACTCCAGATGATATCTCCCTTAGAACCGTTTCTATAAACTTAACTCGTTCATCTATGTCTCTATAGGCAACATTTAATTCAGTATGTTGTTTTTCTATTGTTCTGGTCATTTGGTTGAATGCTTTTCCCAATAAAGATACCTCATCGTTCAAATCTCTCTCAGGAACTCTTATAGAATAATCCCCTTCTTTTATTTTTGTGGTTGCATTTAGTAATTTGTTAAGTGGGTTGGAAATAATACTGGCAAGTTTTACAGAAATGATAAAAGACGCAAAACACATCAATACGGAAAGCGATATAAATGCAATTTGTAGATTATTTTTTGTGAATTTTACTCCAGAAAGTAGGTAATAATATTTCTGAGCGGACCCTTGTGTTTTTTGCAAGTAGTCAATAATTTCTTTGTCAATATATTTGCCTATAATTAAATACAATCCATCATAGTGTATGCCTTCTAGCTTTGTGATGGCCATGACTTTATCTTTGCTATGGTTTTCAAGCAGCACCACTTTTTCTTGGTCAATTTCTTCAAATATTTCTTCAGGGATTCTCTGGAATATCAGAGAAAAGCTGAGTGCACTTTTGGCAACCACAGCCTCTCTGGTGAAGATCATCGCTTCGGAAATACCCCTTGTTTTAACCTGTTCGTCTAACAGATCACTCAGTTCCCTACTTTCACTGATCACCTTCATTTGCCTTTCCAGTACTTTTTCCACCTGTAACAAATCAAACTTCACACTTTCATTACTTTGTTTTAGGTATAGTCTGGCGATATTTACTGTGTCAGAAACTGCTTTGCTAACTTGGTTGTTAAACAACGACTCAACCCCCGAGTAATAATACACCGAGGCCAACATACCAATCAGTATCGTTGGTGTGATTGTTACAATCCCTCCAATTAAATAAATAAACTTTCTTCTAAGCGTTAAATTTAAAAATTTATTTTTTAACCTTTTAAACACAATAAATTATTAAATATTGATAGTCTTTGGGTTCCTCGCCCTATACCATATGGTGACAAGAACTTTTGTTACGGTAACTGACGTAAACATAGAGCATAAGATTCCTACAATCAACGTGACAGCAAATCCTTTGATTGGTCCTGAGCCAAACATGTAAAGAACTGCTCCTGCAGCTATGCTTGTGATGTTTGAGTCTAAAATTGTGGCAAAAGCAAATTTATACCCATTGTGCAAAGCGTGAAGAGGGGTTCTTCCCTTTTTCAATTCCTCCTTAACCCTTTCGAAAATCAGGACATTAGCATCCACTGCCATCCCAAGTGTTAAAACTATTCCAGCAATACCAGGCAGCGTTAACGTCGCTCCAAAAATTGCAAGCACGCTGATCATCATCACAAAGTTTATAACTAGTGCTAAATTGGCTATTATACCGAAAAACCTATAGTAACTAACCATTATAATCAAAACCAGAACTGCTGCCAATATGCAGGCTTTAATACCAGCTATAATAGATTCAAGACCTAAAGTTGGGCCAACAACCCTTTCTTCTATAATTTTCAACGGCACAGGCAGTGCGCCAGCCCTGAGTAGTAACGCAAGTTCAGAAGCTGATTCAGGAGTGAAGCTGCCTGAAATAACGCCTTCGCCTGAAAGTATTGGTTCTCGGATAGATGGTGCGCTTATAATTTTGTTATCAAGAACAATTGCTAGCATCTTACCTTTGTTCTTTGTTGTGACATCGGCAAAAATATTACTCCCTAGGCTGTTTAGGCGAAATTTTATCACTGATTCTCCCATACTGCCATAGTCCGCATTGGCAAAGCTTAGCATGTCTCCCGTCATGGATGGAATGCTCTCAACTGCTAACATCCCTACTTTTTGGCCGTCGACATTTTCAATTGGTAAAACTTTGGAGTTGATGAGAAGAGCAATTCTATCTTCTTCGCTTAAATTATTTCCAATACTACTTTTTACGATGTGAAATGTGAGTCTGGCAGTTTTTCCAATAACTTTTTTGATCTCTTCAGGGTCATTTAACCCTGGCACCTGCAGTAATATCATATCCTTGCCAATGGTCTGGATCTCAACTTCTTTTGTTCCGATTGAGTCCACACGTCTGGTAACGATTTCCATACTCTGCTTTATAACCTCAGCTGTTAGTTTTTCTTTATAGAGATCGTCAAAAGCAAGCGAAATTTCATTACCTGAGTTTTTTAGCTGAAGGTCATAGGTTCTGGCCAAAGTACAAATCTCTTTGAGTACTTTGTTACGATTGCTGTCAGTGCTGTTTAAAGTGAATTGGATGATGTTATTATCTTGTTGCCAATCGCTAAATTGTATTTTTTCTTCAGCAAGTTTGTCTTTTAATTTTTCAGCTGTTATGGAGAATTTTTCCTTTATGTATTCTTCTATATCTGCTTCTATTGTGAGTGAAACTCCGCCTTTTAGGTCCAATCCAAAGTTGATTTTTTGAGCTGGGAAAAAGGGAATTGTTTTGACTTCATAAAAAAATGTTGGTATGGCAAAGTAAATCGAGAGTGTTATAATGGCAAATATCAAGGCAGATGTCCACTTGGAAAAACTTAGCATTGTCAAGATTAATGTGAGTAATAAAACAAACTAATAGGGAATATTTCATGATTATGCAAGCAAAATTTGAACCAACCATCATCATCCTCTCCGCAGGGAATGGAGAACGGATGAACTCTTCCACCCCAAAAGTTTTGCATGAAGTTGCACAACAAGCGCTAATAAAATATGTTTTAGAATTAAGTGGCAAAGTCAATAGTGGTTGTGCAAACGCACATATCGTCATCAATCGTGAACTGGAGGGCAACAAACAGTTCCAGGAAATCTGCAAGCAGTATCAAGTAAAAACCATCATACAGCAGGAAAGGTTAGGTACGGGTGATGCAGTAAAAACAGCATGCGATAGTATCGACGCTCTAAGAGACCTAGTACTAATTCTCTACGGCGACACCCCTTTTATCAAGCCATCTAGTATAAACGCAATGGCTGAACAGATAGAAAAAGGAGCTGATATAGTAATTATTGGGTTTAATGCGCAAAATCCTACTGGATATGGAAGGATAGTTTCAACAGATGGAAACAGGGTAGAAGCTATAGTTGAAGAAAATGAGACAACTGAAGTGCAAAAAAGCATTCGTTTATGCAATTCTGGGATTCTTCTGGTTAAAAAAGATGTTCTGTTGGATTTTTTGGTCAATGCCAAGTATAATCGTGATAAAGAATTTTACCTAACGGATATTGTTGGGTGTACAAAAAATAAAATCTGTACATATATCGTAGCTGATGAGGAAGAAGTGATGGGGATAAATGATCGCAAACAGCTGTATGTTGCAGAAAAATATATGCAGAAAGTTATAGTTGAGAAAATGATAGAGTTGGGAGGAACAATCATAAAGCCGGAAACTAGTTATTTTGCAGCAGACATTTTGATATCTCGCGATGTTGTTATCTATCCAAACGTATTTATAGGTAAAGATACTGTCATCAAGAGCCATGCAAGAATTCATTCTTTCTCACATATAGAAGGGGGATGCATAGACGAGCATGCTATAATTGGTCCGTTTGCAAGAATTAGACCAAATACACAAATTGGCAGCAAATCCAAGATAGGCAACTTTGTTGAGGTCAAAAATTCAACAATTATGGAAGGTGTCAAAGCTGGCCATTTATCTTACATTGGTGATGCCACTATTGATAATGACGTGAATATTGGGGCAGGCACAGTTTTTTGCAACTATGATGGGAGCAAAAAACATCATAGCAAAGTGGGGGAAAAAAGTTTTATTGGGTCAAATACCTCTATTATCTCCCCAGTGATTATAAAAAATAAAGCCACAATTGCAGCTGGAAGCGTTATTACAAAGGATGTTGATGAAAATGATTTGGCAGTTGCGCGGGCCCGACAACTTAACATAAAAAACAAATCCAAGATAAAATAACTGGTATCATGTATTTGAAGTTGGCAACGTATAGAGGTTATAAATATGCTGTTTTGGACTTTTTTGCATTATTTTTACAACTCTTTTATCCTAATTTGGTTATAGCCACACTTATTAATGGATGAGGTGTGATTCTTATGATATATGTTTTTCATATTTCTGTTTTTTATAGCATAAATGCCTAAATTAAAAATTAATGGTCAAGAGGTTGAAGTCCCTCAGGGTTTTAGCGTAATACAAGCATGTGAAAAAGCTGGCATAGAAATCCCAAGATTCTGTTATCACGACAAATTAAAAATAGCCGGAAACTGCCGTATGTGTTTGGTTGAGATGGAAAAATCTCCTAAACCCATTGCAAGCTGCGCCCAAGTTGCGATAGACGGCATGGTGATTCATACCAATACTCCGCTTGTTAAAAGGGCTAGAGAGGGGGTGATGGAGTTTTTACTTGCGAATCATCCACTAGATTGCCCAATATGTGACCAAGGCGGCGAATGCGATCTTCAGGATCAAGCAATGAAGTATGGAAGAGGCGAAAGCAGATATAAAGAAGAAAAAAGAGCCGTAAGAGACAAAAATTTTGGTCCGTTAATTCAAACTCACATGACCAGATGTATCCATTGCACTAGGTGCGTTAGGTTTATGGAAGATATAGCTGGTACTAATGAATTAGTAGCAGTTAATAGGGGAGAGGACATGGAAATTACTACATATACTGGGGAAGCCATCCGTTCAGAATTATCTGGTAATATCATAGATTTGTGCCCGGTTGGAGCTTTAACATCTAAACCGTATGAATTTAAAGCAAGAAATTGGGAGCTACGTAAAACAGAGTCAATAGACATAATGGATGCGGTTGGCTCAAATATCATAATCAACAGCAGGGGTAATGAGGTGATGCGAATCCTTCCTTTGGCAAATGATGATATCAATGAGGAATGGATATCCGATAAAACAAGGTTTTTTTATGATGGATTGAAGTACCAAAGGCTTGATAAGCCAATGTTAAGGGATGCTGGGAAGTTAACTGCATGCAGTTGGCAAGAAGCACTATCGTTCTTAGCGAATAAAGTGAAAGGGATAAATCCAGCAGCTATAGGTTCTGTTGCCGGTGATCTGACTGATGTTGAAACAATGTTGGTGACAAAGGAATACCTTCAAGCTTTAGGGAGTGGCAATTTTGACTGTCGGCAAAATCAAAGTAAATTGACTAATAAAAACAGGGGTGATTATCTTTTTAATACTAGTATATGTGGGATTGAAGAGGCAGATTATTGCTTATTGGTAGGATGCAATCCAAGGTATGAAGCAACAATGGTCAATGCTAGAATCAGAAAAGCAAAATTGCGAAATAATTTACAAGTTGCATTGATTGCTGATAAAGTCGACCTAAGCTATCCATACAAACATCTCGGCAACAACCCTTGGGTGTTAAAGCAAATTACTGATGGAGTTCATCCGTTATGTCAAACTCTGCAAAATATGAGTAAACCCATGGTTATCGTAGGAGATTCGTTAACAGCGCAGGAAGATTTCGAGGCGATTGAGTATCACTGCCAAAAATTGCTCAATCAGTTTAATAAAGCTGGTAACCAATGGAATGGCTATAATATATTGCATAAAAGTGCTTCTAGGGTTGGGGGACTGGACATAGGATTTGTCTCTCAAGATGCGGACACCAACACAAAAGAGATATTACGCAGATGCGAGGTTCTTTTTCTGTTAGGGGCTGATGAGATCAATCCAAGTGATATTAATCATCGGGCATTTATTGTATACATTGGACATCACGGCGATAAAATGGCTGAGATGGCCAACATAATATTGCCTGCTACTGCGTTTACTGAAAAAGATGCAACTTACGTCAATCTGGAAGGAAGGGTACAAAATGTTTGGGCAGCAGTTGATCCTATTGGCCAAGCTAAGGTTGATTGGCAGATTATTTTGGATATAGCTAGGGCATCTGGAATTAATTTACCTTACTCCAACTTAAGTGGCATAAGAAAAAGAATGGTGGAGATAAACGATGTATTTGCGAAAGATAGCCAAATCAGTCATTACTCATTGCCTAGTGTAACGTCAAGGCAGAAAGAATTTACATCTGATAAATTGAACAGTTTTACGGAAAATTATTATCTCACAAACTCTATATGCAGAAGCTCAAGAACAATGCGTCAATGTTCCGAACTAATATCCTGAGAACTCTATATACCTCTAGTAAATCAAGGGGTGGCAAATTTATAGACGACAGAGAACTTGGAAAAGAGCTAGGAATACAAGCGATGAGCATGAGGCGCGACGCCAATTTTTTAAGTTAGCGGAGTATATATTATATGAAAGAATTTATGGACATCAAAACTCGGTGGAATGAAGTCAATGCACTGGTCCGGATGAATATGGAGAAGATGCTGTTTGAAAAGGAGCATGCAAAAGAGGGTGTAATTGTCGAAGCGATGAGATACATGCTACTTAGCGAAGGAAAAATGTTGAGGCCTTTTTTAGTTTGCATAGTTAATGAAATGTTTGGCTTAAGTACAGATTTAGTAATTAGTGGAGCAACTGCCATTGAGATGATTCATACATACACATTGATACACGATGACTTGCCAGCGATGGATAATGATGATTATAGGCGTGGGAAATTATCTTGCCATAAAAAATATGGCGAAGCGATAGCAATTCTTGCTGGTGATGCATTGCTTACATTGGCGTTTCAGCTTTTGGTAGATACAAACGTGGAGCCGCAAATAAAATTAAAGTTAATCAAAGATACAACTGAGCTCATAGGTTATAAAGGCATAATAGCTGGCCAGGTGTTGGATTTGCTTGCAAAAAAACAAAAATTAGATGCTGATGAACTAAAAAAGATGAGGATTTTGAAAACCTCCAATCTATTTATGGCCTCTTGCAGGTATTCAGCTACTATTAACAACGCGAATGCAGCAGAGTTAAATGCTTTGGATAATTATGCAAAGAGTCTCGGCCTTGCATATCAAATTAAGGATGATATAGAAGACGGAGACGAACTCCAAAGTAACTTTATGTTAAACGATATAGTAAATGAATCGTTGAATTATCTTGATATTTTTGGTAAAAAAGCAAAGGTCCTTAGAGATTTTACCAGCTACCTGTTTAAGTGAGATTTGATATGCAAGATAAAGAAAAAGAGACAAACGAAGAAGAAAAATCTTCCAGACGAGACTTCTTTGTGATGAGTGCAACAGCAGTTGCATGCGTTGGCGCAGCTGCCGCTGCAATCCCAATCATAAGCTCTTTGGGTCCAGACAAAGGGGTCCTGGCAGCAGGCAGTACTGAAGTTGATATATCAAACATAAAACCAGGGGAGACTCACACAGTGATGTGGCGAGGAAAACCTGTTTTCATCACCAACAGAACACCTGAAGAAATTCAGGAAGCCGAAGGTGTTAATGTGGCTGAGTTAAGGGATCCACAAGAGGATAAAGACAGAGTTAAGCCTGGTAAAGCTGAATGGCTAGTAACAATAGGAATATGCACACACCTTGGATGCGTTCCGATTGGTAATAAAGGCGAGTTTGGCGGTTGGTTTTGCCCATGCCATGGGTCTCATTATGATAGCTCAGGCAGAATTCGGAAAGGGCCTGCACCCAAAAATCTGGCTGTTCCACCGTATGAGTTCATTAGTGATACCAAGATTAAAATAGGATAAGATATCTAAAATATGAAGAAAACCACAACAAGCATCTCAGATTCTATTATAAACTGGATTGAATATAGGTTGCCGATATTTAGTTTTATCAAACACTCTTCAGAGTATCAAGTGCCTAAAAACCTTAATTACGCCTGGAGTTTTGGCTCTATGGCTGGAATCGCTTTGGTCTTCCAAATAATAACAGGGCTGTTTTTGGCAATGCAATACACCCCCCATGTAAAAATGGCGTTCGACAGTGTTGAAAACATTATGAGGAACGTTAATTATGGGTGGTTAATCCGATATATGCATGCAGTGGGAGCATCAATGTTTTTTGCAACTATTTACATTCATATGGCCAGAGGGCTTTATTACGGCTCATACAAATCTCCACGTGAGTTGGTGTGGTTTTTCGGGTTATTTATATTCGTGGCTACCATGGCAACAGCGTTTATGGGATACGTATTGCCTTGGGGGCAGATGAGCTATTGGGGGGCTAATGTGATAACCAATTTGTTCTCCGCAATCCCTTTTGTTGGAGATGATGTAGTAATATGGTTATGGGGCGGTTTTTCAGTGGATAATCCTACGCTTAACAGATTTTTTGCACTTCATTTTTTGTTACCATTCGTGATTGTTGGTCTTATAATAGTCCATATTATCGCGCTCCATGTACATGGATCTAACAACCCAACAGGTGTTGAGATAAAGTCCAAGAGGGATTCAATAGCTTTCCATCCTTATTACACGATCAAGGATTTCTTTGGTTTTGGTATATTCTTCATGATATACTTTTACTTCGTGTTTTTCCAACCAAACATGCTTGGGCATCCAGATAATTACATCGAAGCCAATCCTCTTGTAACTCCAGCACACATAGTACCAGAGTGGTATTTTCTTCCATTCTACGCAATTTTACGATCTATTCCGGATAAACTTGCCGGGGTGGTTGCTATGTTTGGGGCAATTGTTATACTATTTGCTTTGCCGTGGCTTGATAGATGCAAAGTAAAAAGCGCTAGATACCGTCCTCTGTTCAGAATTTTTACATATATGTTTTTTGTTAACTTTATCATTTTGGGATATTTAGGTGGTGAGGTTGCAGAAGAACCTTACATCACGTTTAGTCAGATATCTATGGGATGGTATTTTAGCCATTTCTTGATAATTTTGCCACTGTTATCCAAGTTCGAGAAAACAAAGCCCTTACCTGATTCTATCAGCATGAGTTAAATTTATAAGACCGTTAAGAACTCCCTCCGTCAAAAGTTGAAGTTAAAATTTGAAATTTTCTTATGGATTTGATCAGATTTTTATCTGCTTATACCCTCGCTTCACCATACTTCAACATATTTTGACGGAGAGACCGTATACCGCTTTATCTATGATAGTTCATAATGGAAAGTTGTGGTTTCAACGATTGCTAAGGACTGAGTGCTATCGGCAGCATCAGAACTGCCTATAACAACAGTGTTATCACCAACGTCGCTTTCGACATATTTGCTTGGCAATATATTGTCAAACCCGCCACTCTTATAAATTGAGTATAACTCATACGCACCCAATCCTGACACTATTGAACCAGCAAGCAACGGTGTATCCCATATATAACCACCAAGTTGCACAACAGCATTAGCTGAATAGAAACCTACATAAGCAATGTCTGCGACTGTATGCAATGCACCAACACTTAACCATCCCAATGCTGCCGAAGAGTAATAAGCAGCATACCCAATATCCTGTATGATTTCACATCCATGGAAAATGGTCATCCCAACTTGTTCCAAAACGTTTAGAACATATATGGGGGCTGGCCCACTATGAGATAGTACGTCCAATCCCACTACAGCCGCTGTATAATATTTTAGGTGGGTAAAATCGTATAAGCTGGAGTAGGTAAAACCATTAGTATCGCCTTCAGATACATCTTTTGCCAATGGCTGATCTTTATTTTCAATAACGCTGTTTTTAGCCATACTCTCAGAGTTGATTTTTCTATAAAGTTTGGCAAACGCTTTACCCATACCCCCATTAGGAACATACTCAACAACATTGCTTTGTTTAAAAGTAGGCAAATATGTCGAAAATGGCGTGGTTGAAAAATCATCTAAAAAAGGTGAGGAAAGCACATATTCATTGACACCATCAGCACTTTTTACAACATCTACTTGAGACGCCTGTGGAACAGATATTAATATACTGTTTTGTTTATCACTATTCATAAAATATCCCCATATTAAATTAGATAATGTCGTCATGAGATTTTAAGCCAAAGAGATAAACATCTAATCTGAATTGCGGCAAGGAAAGAAGCTGAATTTTTAGCATATCTGGTTGCAATTCCCCTCCATCTTTTAAGATGAAGAAAGGTGTTTTCTACAATATGCCTTATTTTATATAAATCTTTATTGTATTTTCTCTGGGTGATTCTGTTCTTTTTAGGAGGAATAACAACTCTCATGCCCAATTCTTGGGCATGGTCAATTATGTAATTAGCATCGTACCCTCTGTCGGCTAGTAAGTACTCAGCTTTCATCTCTTCAATAAGATTAACAGCCTGCTTGCAATCAGCTTCTGAGCCTTTTGTGATAATAACTTTGAGTGGCATACCATGTGAATCCACGGCAAGGTGAATCTTTGTATTGAGCCCCCTTTTGTACGACTCATATCTTGATTGCCGCCTTTTGCACCTGAAGCATGTGGATGCACTTTACTATGACTTGCGTCTATCATTAACCATTCCATATCAGGTTCTTTCACAAATATCTCCAATAAAGCCTCCCATATCCTTTTGTCTCTCCATCTGCAAAATCTTTTATGTGTATTTTTCCATCCTCCATATTCTGAAGGCAAATCTCTCCAGGGAGAACCTGTTCTTAATATCCAAAATACTGCGTTAATGAATCTTCTGTTATTATGTGCCAAACCTCCCCACGTACCCTCCCTTCCTGGCAAATGATCCTTTATCAAATCCCACATATTATCTGTTATATCATGCCTATGTAGCCCTAAATCCATTTTTACTCCTGATTTATCTTTTCTTTCATATTATACCACAAATCTCATGACGACACTATCTAAGGAAGTTTGGACCATGGTCTAAAAAAATTAACAAAAAACTGGTTTCCCCAAGAATTCAAAAGATTTCTTTGAGGTGGGATATGGTAATTTTTAGCTTTTTATTGATTCTGCGAAGCGTGATTTTATGAGCTTAGGCAGTAAGAACCGTTAAACGTTTTAAATTAAAGCAGATAGCATTCATAAATTCAGCAAACTGATTTTTGGCAATTCCTATGTATCGCAATCGTTTATTATCTTGAGAAAACACCCTCTCAAACGGAGCCCTTATGGAAGTATAGTATCGATCAAGGTCAAAATTCTTTTGCTTCATATTGTTTTTCTTGATGGCGCAAAAATGAATACCTCTGCTTTTAGCTGCATTCTTTGCTGGTGCAACACAAGGGAGTGTTGCCATAAGATAGATAAGATGCTAAAATGAATATAGCGAGCAACAAAGAAAATAGAGATATGAATACAGAGTGTAAAAAATGCAGTAGCAGTAAATACGTTAAGAATGGTAATATTAGGGGTATGCAAAGGTATAAATGCAAAGAGTGTGGATGTAATTTTACAAACACTAAATTAAGAGGCTGTTCGCCAGAGATGAAGGCTCTGGCAGTGTTATTGTACAGCATGGGAAAAAGTAGCTTTAGATGGCTAGGGAAATTATTTAAAGTAGCTCATACTAGCGTATATAAGTGGATAATACTGTATGCTAAAAAGATACCAAGACCAACAGTGCCGGAAGAATTGAGAGAAGTTGAAATAGATGAGATGTGGCATTTTGTAGATTCAAAAAAAACAAATTATGGATATGGAAAGCCTATAGTAGGGAGCTCAAGAGAGTTGTTGCCTGGGTGGTTGGTAAGCGTAACGTTACAACCTTTAGAAAATTGTGGAAAATCATAAGTAGAGATAATTGCACTTATTACACAGACGATTGGTCTGTTTATTCAGAGGTTATACCTCGCCATCAACATGTTGTTGGCAAACAACATACACTCTCAATTGAGTCCAATAACTCAAACACAAGGCACAGAATTGCAAGAATGACCAGAAAAACAAAGGTAGTTTCAAAATCTGAAGAAGTTGTCGATCTTACGATTAAGCTCTGGCTACATTTTGAGGATAACAATAATTTCCTAAGTGAGCAGGGCAATTTTATATCTATCTTTGGCTAACACTCTGAATAATTATTCTCAAAAGTAAAAATCAACGAGGTCTTGTCTGAGATTTTTAATCCTAAAATTGCTGCAAAAAACAATTCATTATTTTTTATTTTAGAATGTAGCTTAGCTGCAGACATGACTTCAAAAAAATTTCCCTTCATTTTTCCCATATCAAATGACCTAGCATAAGCAGCTCCGAACTTCAGTGAGGGATGAAAAACATGAGCACCACCTGCTCCTTGTATAGCAGGCGGCAACCCTATCATTACATCAAAAGAAGCCCGCTGATTTGCTTTTTTATATAACAATGTCCTAAGTCCTAAATCATACCCAACTCCAACAAAGTTCATATTAACTTTTGCATTTCTTAGTAGTATTTTTTCATCTTCTGATATCTGCTGATTACTTTGTATGTATTTCACGTCCTCTTTATTAAGTTGGCTATAATTGCCGTTGTTATGATGTACGGCATTATCTCCTTCGTCTAAGTCTATCTTTAAGGTACACATTATTCTTTGTATCTCTAATTTACTGATAAAAGTAAATCTATCAGATAACCCTCGCTCTTTATAAATTGAAAATATAAGTTTTTTTGTACTATCGTTGAAGAACAACTGTTGATTTGCAGCAGTATTTATATAACAGAACGACGTACTGTAACCTGAATCAAGCGCTATGCCATACTCAGTATATTTGTGTTTTTTTCCTCTTTCCCATGCATAACCAAGAAGCTTTGGGAGTGTTTTAAAAGGGATAGGAAAGAAGAAAAGAATGTGATATAAGGAGAGGGAAGGAAAAAAAAGAAAGGGAAAAATGGAGAAAATAGAATGTAAATATTGCAAAGGGAAAGGGGTATCAAAAAATGGATATGCAAGGAAAAAGCAGAGATACAAATGTAAGAGTTGTAATAAAAACTTTACAGAAGGAGATGGTAGGAAGAATTGGAAATATGGTAATAAAGAGAGGAGCATGGTGATAAAGATGTATCTAAATAACTGCGGAATTAGGAGGATAGCTCACATATTAAATATCCCGTTAAGTACAGTATTTTATTGGATCAAACAAGCAGGGAAAGTAGTAGATGAGATGGTGACGAATCAAAAGATAGAGGGAGATAAGAGGCGTATAGAGATATTAGAGATGGATGAGCTATATACATACGTCAAAAAAAAGAGAATAAAACAAGAATATGGACTGCTGTCGATAGGGACAGATTCAAAACTGTTGCGTTTAAAGTAGGTTCAGGTGATAAAGAAAATTACGTAGATTTAGCTCGTGAGCTAGGAGAAAAATACCAAATTCGTTATATGTGTACAGATGGGTATGAGGTCTATTGTCATTATAAAATTGCTCAAATACATCTGCAGACAAAGTCTGAAACTTGTTTGGTTGAGAGCTTCAATTCCTCCTTAAGGGATATGCTTGCTAGATTAAATCGCAAGACTAAACGCTTTAGCAAGTGTTCTGAAATGCTAAGATTATCCCTTGTTTTATTTTTTAACAAAGCTTTAGCTCTTTCTATCTATTTATGAACACTCCCGAAGCTTTGTTGGGCATAATACAAAACAACATATAATTAGTATTTTAAAAAATTTTTCCCTTAAATGATGCATTTCTTGCCTTCCTGACAACCATCTCTGATTGGATGATAACCATTATTATGGATATAGCAAGAAAAAATATTGCCAGAAATGTGATACTTAAAGGAAAAAGCATAGATGCATGTATCTTGGGGCCGTTAAATGTAAGGACGCTGCTTTTTTGATGCAACGTTGCCCACAAATCAACAGAGAACTTTATAATGGGCAAGTCTAACAGCCCGAAGATCGCAAGGACTGCCGACACTTTGGCGGCTCTGAGTTCATTTTGAAATGAATGCCTCATCATAAAATATAGTAGTTCGAAGCAAAATAATATAAGCATTGATGTCAATCTTGCATCCCAAATCCACCAAGTACCCCATGCTGGTTTACCCCATATTGCACCGGTTAGAAGTGTGCATATAGTCAGATATATACTCACATACGCAGAGGATTTGGCAGTAATATCATAAACTGGATTTCTGAAGATTAAGAACAGCAATGAGAATGCCCCTAAAAAGAAATAAAATGCCACAGCAAGCCATGCAGAGGGTACGTGCAAATATAATATTTTAACTAAACTTCCCTGCAAATAATCATCTGGAGAATCAAAGAAGATTATATATAAAGCATATGCGAATAAAATAGAGGATAATCCAAATGTTATAACAAGTGTTTTAAGGAAATGTTTATTAAAGAATTTAAGCATATTTGAGCCTAATCACTACCACCACTCAATTGGTTCACATAAATTGCAAGTTGCCTAATTGTTGGATCTGATAATTTCCCTTGCCAGTACGGCATCACTCCAGCCCTGCCATTGTAAATAACGTCATAAATAGTGTTGTAATCTTTACCGTAAAGCCAAATAGCGTCACGTAAATTGGGGGCCCCAAATTCCTTTAAACCTGATGCATCCGCACCGTGGCACGAAGAGCAGTTTTGTTGGAACAGCGCGTTTGCATCGTCATCGGAATAAGAATTGTTGTTTAAATTCATAACATATTTTGTTAGGCTGTCTATTTGTTTTGGTGTTAAAATTTTATCCTTGCCAAATGCTGCCATTGCAGAATCTCTTGTATCGTCGTGATTGGAACGTATTCCGTACTTGATCGTTGTGTATATATCATCAATTTCCCCACCCCACATCCATGCACCTGAAGCAAGGCTTGGGTAGCCAATATTGCCACCTCCTCCAGCTCCATGGCAAACTACACAGTTGTTTTCAAATGCAGATTTTCCACCTGCCATAGCAAACTTTGTTAGCTTCTTGTCTTTCAATACCTCCTCAAAACTACTTTTGTTAAATTGTTCCTGATATTTAAATCGTACCTTTTCTAAGTCTTTCAGTTTTTCATCAACTTCTCCACCAGATGACCAGCCTAAAATACCGCCACTATTGGGTACAGGCCACGCTGGGTATAAAAGCCAGTATCCAAGTGCAAAAAACAAAGATCCGTAAAAGAATAGCCTCAACCAGAAAGGGTCAGGTGTGTCATACTCTTTGATACCATCCCATTCATGGCCAGTTGTTTTAGTTTCTTCTTTTTCCTCTTTTCTCACTTTTTTGCCTCATCTTTGTTAATTGGAATTCTACTTAGTTTCTCATATAGTTTCTTTGATTTTGGGCGATATAACCAACCCAAAAGAACCACTATACTAAAACTTAAAAAAATCAGTGTTCCAATTTTTATGTATAGAATTTCACGCATGGTATGTGTATGGTTAATTTTTATTTATTGCTGGTTATTTCAATTTTGTTACCAAGTCCCTGTAAATACGCCACTAATGCATCCATCTCGGTGATTTCATCCGTTTTTCTGTTAAATTTTCTAATAGAAACTTTATCGCTGTATCTTTTTTGAAAATCCGCAAGTGCTTCTGCATCTTGATTTATTCCCAATTGTACTTGTATGTCGACCTCGCTGGCATCTATATCCTTATCACTATATGGGACACCTATCAACTTTAAAGTCGACATCTTTTCTTTTAGATTGCTTGTATTGAGCTTTTTTGTCAATAAAAATGGATACGATGGCATTATCGATTCTGGCACCAGGCTTCGTGGATTGAATAAGTGCTCTGTATGCCAATCATCCGAGTATTTCTCCCCAACTCTTGCCAAATCTGGCCCCGTCCTTTTTGACCCCCAAGTGAATGGAAAGTCATACATACTTTCAGCTGCCAAGGAATAATGACCATATCTTTCTACTTCATCGCTTAAACGTCTGATTTGTTGGCTATGACAGCCATAGCACCCCTCTCTTTTGTAGATGAAAAACCCCTGAAGCTCAAGGGGGGTATAAGGTCTTAACTTCTGGGTTTCTTGGGCCTCTACTTCTTTTTTAAATAACGGGAAGATTTGTATAATCGCCCCTATTGAGGTAACAAAAATCGTTAAAACTAACAGTATGAATATACTCTTTTCTATTTTGCTATGAAAGCCATTCATAATTTCACTCCTTCGTCCTGTATATTGTCATATAAGTATTGTATATCATAACAAAAGTTCCAGACCAAAAAAATAAACCACCTATTGCGCGTATCAAGTAAAATGGTGCCAGAGCTTTGACTACCTCAATAAACGAATATTGCAAAAAGCCCATATCATCATAGCTTCTCCACATTAATCCTTGGGCAATCCCAGCAGTCCACATGGATGTTATATACAAAACAATCCCTATTGTTGATAGCCATAGGTGTATGCTGATTAATTTTACAGAATACATTTCTTTCTTCCCCCATAAATCTGGTATCATATGATACAGAGCGCCAAAACTAATCAATGCAACCCATCCTAAAGCACCGGAATGCACGTGGCTTACAGTCCACTCTGTGTAATGGCTCAGGGCATTTACAGATTTTATGGACATCACCGGTCCTTCAAAAGTACTCATTCCATAAAAAGCAACCGCTATTATCAAAAATCTTAAGACTGGGTCCTCGCGCAACTTATGCCAGGCACCTGATAGTGTCATAATCCCATTCACCATCCCTCCCCAAGATGGTATCCAAAGAATGATAGACATTGTCATTCCTAAAGTCTGTACCCAATCTGGTAAAGATGTATAATGTAAATGGTGGGGGCCAGCCCAGATGTATAAGAATAACAATGCCCAAAAATGCAATATTGACAAGCGGTATGAGTAGACAGGTCTATTTGCTCTTTTGGGAACGAAGTAATACATAATTCCTATGAATCCAGCAGTCAACCAGAACCCCACAGCATTATGACCGTACCACCACTGAATCATAGCTGATTGTACTCCCGAAAAATATGAGACACTTTCGCTACTTGTAATTGAGACGGGAATACTTATGTTATTTCCTAAGTGCAGTACTGCAACAACTATAATAAATGCTAGAAAAAACCAATTTGCTACGTAAATATGAGGCTCTTTTCTGTTTTTTAATGTCATGATAAAAACAAACAGATAGCTCACCCATACAATTGTTAATAGAATATCGGCGTACCATTCAGGCTCTGCGTACTCTTTCCCCTGTGTAATCCCCATTACATAGCCAGAAGCGGCTAACAATATGAAGAGTTGATATGCATAAAAAATAAAGGTAACTAATTTTGGAGCATAGATTTTAGTTTGACTTGTTCTTTGGACAACATAAAGAGAGGTAGCAAGTAAAACATTGCCGCCAAATGCAAAAATAACGCCGCTAGTATGAACTGGCCTCAGCCTTCCAAACGTAGTCCACTCTATACCAAAATTGAGCTCTGGGTAAAATAACTGGAATGCTATAAACACACCGGCACCCATTCCAACAACCCCCCAAAACAATGAAGCCAATGTAAAAAGCTTTAAGTTTTTGTAGTCATAATCTACCGAACTCATCACATATTAAAAAATTGATTGTCAAAACCGGTAACAGGCTAGCATAAATTAGGTTCACAATCAATAGAGGTGATTACAAATGGCTCAAAAATTCATAAAAGCATTTCTTCCATCAGAGTTTATGATTGACAAATTTTCATCAAGTATACTTTACATCTTGCGATACTACTGAACCAGAAGTATCAGACCTACTACTAGGAATTGAGGAAGTGCCAAAATCACTGGATTTGTTAATGTCTGAACTTCTGTTAATTTCTTTTCCAACAAGTAGCCCCTGAATTTCCTCCCCTGTTAGGGTTTCATACTTTATAAGCTGCTTAGCTAAATTGTGCAACTTATCCTTGTTTTTTGTGACAATATCCTGAGCAGTACTATAGGCATGTGTTAACAACTTGTTAATTTCATGATCAACTTTTTCGGCAAGTTGATCTGATATTCCACTTTCTTTACCTGCGCTGTACCCTAAGAATACCTCTTCTTTGTCGTTTCCTATCATAATTGGGCCAATTTCATCACTCAGACCCCATTTTGTCACCATATTTCTAGCAATCTCCGTTGCGACTTTAATGTCATTGGATGCTCCCGTCGTAACTTTTTCCTTACCAAATATCACCTCTTCAGCGACTCTGCCACCCATTAAAATTGCTAATTTGGTCTCAAGCCGTTGTTTACTGTAAGACAGCCTATCTCCTTCTGGTAATTGCATCACCATACCTAAAGCCCTCCCACGCGGTATAATCGTGGCTTTATGGATAGGGTCAGATTCAGGCATAGAAAGCCCAATTAAAGCATGCCCGCCTTCGTGATACGCAGTGATCTCTTTCTCCGTTTCTGACATCACCATCGATCTTCTTTCTGCTCCCATCATCACCTTATCTTTCGCGTGCTCTAATTCTTCCATCGTCACGACGTTTCTGTCTAAACGTGCGGCTGCAAGGGCTGCTTCATTAATTAGATTGGCAAGGTCTGCGCCGGAAAAACCAGGTGTTCCACGGGCAATGATACTGACATTGACGTCAGGAGCAGTTGGAACATTTTTTATATGAACTTGCAAAATCTGTTCCCTACCTCTCACATCTGGTATCGGTACTGTAATTTGCCTGTCAAACCTACCTGGTCTTAAAAGTGCTGGATCTAACACGTCCGGTCTATTTGTGGCTGCCACCACGATTATCCCCTGATTATCGGCGAATCCATCCATCTCAACTAACAATTGGTTCAAAGTTTGCTCACGCTCGTCATTTCCTCCGCCCAATCCAGCTCCTCTATGTCTACCAACTGCATCAATTTCATCAATAAAAACTATGCAAGGAGCATGTTTTTTGGCCTGAACAAACATATCTCTAACTCTGCTTGCTCCAACTCCAACAAACATTTCAACGAAATCTGAGCCAGAAATAGTAAAGAATGGAACTCCAGCTTCGCCAGCAACCGCCTTTGCAAGTAAGGTTTTTCCGGTGCCTGGAGAACCAATCAGCAAGCATCCTTTTGGGATTTTACCTCCTAATTTGCTGAATTTTGCCGGATTTTTCAAGAAATCCACCACTTCTTTTAATTCCTCCTTTGCTTCGTCAACCCCTGCCACATCGGCAAAAGTGATTTTTTTGCCGTGATCTTGCGTTAATTTGGCTTTAGATTTTCCAAACCCCATAGCTTTTTCTCCAGGGTTCTGCATACTTTTCATAAAGTACATCCACACTCCCACTAACAGAAGTACTGGAAACCAAGAAAACAACACGCCCACTATGCTGCCTAATGTGGATTCTAGCGGCATTATGTTTATCTTTACGTCATTGCTTCTCAGATCATCTACCAGCTGAGAGTATTCTTTCGGTGCTAAGGTTACAAAAGACTCTCCGCTGTAAAATATACCATCTATGTTATTGCCGCGTATATTTACCTCTTTGACTTCTTTATTAGCAACTTTATTTAAAAAGTCAGAAAAAATTAACTTTTTACCTGTAACTCCAACCACATCGATTAGGCTATACACCATAATAATAACAAAAACTACGCCAATCCACTTGGTTATGTTGCTGTTGAAGTTATTTTTAAAATCTTTCATAAAACTATTGAAATTTACTTTTTACCTTTACCTTACGATATGGAATGCTACCACATATCAAAATTTTTATCATTAATAATTTATATTTAAGATATTCTCACCAAATGCTCTCCTTTTTTTGTGAAATATAAATTTATAATTTCTGCAGATATTTCTTCTATTGCTTTTGATGTTACATCGATGACAGGAATGTTATGGTGCCGAAAAATTTTATTTGCATACTTCAGTTCTTCTTTTGCAACCAAAGCATCTGTATACTCATTATTACAATGTTTTATATCTTTTGAGATAAGCCTAAACTGCCTAATCTGGATTAGTCTGTCTACACTAATTGTAAGCCCAACTACCAAAGGATTATTGATCTGAGACAGATTGTAATCAATACCATTTATGACTGGCCAATTTGCCACTTTATATCCTCTTTGAGCCAAATACAATGATGTGGGTGATTTAGATGTTCTAGAAACACCCATTATCAATATATCTGCCTCATTAAAATTTTGGCTTAGTTGTCCGTCATCGTGATTTACTGTGAAGTTGATCGCTTCTATTTTTTTAAAATAGCTTTCATCATCAAAAATTTCCTTCTCTGGATTTTTCTTGGATGCTGCAATTCCACAGTAGCTTGATATTTCAGAAATAATATTCCCGATGGGAGAAATACACTTGGTGTTTGTTTCTTGACAACGTGCTTTTAGGTAGTCTCTTAAATCTTTGTTTATTATCGTATATATTACCAACCCGGGTTTTTTCTTAATGCTTTCTATCAGTTGATTGATTTGCGATTTTACGCGTACCAAAGGCCACATATATTCTTTGATCTCGATGTTCTCAAACTGTGATGTTGCAGCTTTAGAAACTGCGATCACGGTCTCTCCAGAAGAGTCTGAAACCATGTATAAGTTTAAAGTTGGTTGCTGCATTTTTTTATTTTTCTGTGTTAGTAAGATTTAGTAAAAGAATTTAATATTTCAAGGGCTGGTTTGAAATTTTAGGAACGCCTTATAATCCTCGCTTGAGGGGGTAAATTATTGTCTTTGCACCCTATAATTTAGTGGGGCCTCGCTCTTCTCAGAGCATCTATAAGGATTAATATCAACCCCGCCTCTTCTCGTATATCTTGCGTATACCTCTAAGTACTCAGGTTTGCAGGTGTGATAAATGTCCATGTATATTTTTTCAATACATTGTTCATGGAACTCATTTAAACCTCTTAGGGAAATTATATAATTTAGCAAACTCGCATAATTTATTTTATTCCCCGAGTAAGTCAACATTAATGTCCCCCAATCTGGCTGCATTGTGACTGGACAATTAGATTTTAGCAGGTTTGTAAATAACTTTTCTTTAAACACTCTGGTTCCCTCTATGGCTGCTAGCTTTTTATTCTCCACTGCGTTTGAGTAAAAATCATCTATACTGACCCCAGGCGGAGTCATATAAGTTACTTTTGTTTCCAAAGGAATCAGTTTCACTTGTACATCGGTGTTCAACTTATCAGACATATCCTTTTGAATGGTGTCCTTAACATGCTGCGGAGAAGTGAAAACAGTTCCGTTAAAGGAATTTAGGTATAATTTGAGTGACTTAGATTCAATTATAAACTCAGATTGAGCAGAATAGATAATTTCGGCCATACTAACCTCAGGCCTTCCATCGCTTCTGAGCCAAGAGATTTCATACGCATTCCACACATCATGTCCAAAAACAGGGGTGTTGGCTGACATTCCCAATTCGTTTCTTTTAAGCGTTCTTGATATAGGGAATAATAAGCTGTTATCATACAATTCTGTATATTCTGATTTTTTCCCTAAAAATGTACCTCTATATGACGTCATAGTGCCAAGTATGTATAAGAATCAGTATATTTTATAGGGTCTCTTAACCCTATGTCTGTAAAGGCATTGATCCTTAACTGGCATGCATCACACTGACCACAAGCAACTCCCTCAATATTTGGGTTATAACATGAAGAGGTAAGTGAGTAGTCAACTCCTAATCTCAAGCCCTCTTGTATAATCTGCGCCTTGTTTAGCTGCAAGAGTGGGGCATGGATTTTTATCACAGCACCACCTCTTTGCGTAGATCTGGCTAATGCTAAATTAGCCATTCGGTTGTAAGCTTCTATATATGCCGGTCTGCAGTCGGGATAACCACTGTAATCTAATATGTTAGCGCCGATAAATATATCGTCAGCAGGCAATACTTCCGCATAAGCAAGAGAATATGACAGAAATATAGTGTTCCTAGCGGGCACATATGTGCTGGTAATGCCGCTTAATATCTCTTCTTGAGTCCTGTTGATTGGCACTTTAATGTCGTCAGTAAGAGCTGAATTTCCAAATGTCTTTAAATCTATTGTTATGATCTTGTGCTGTGCTTCTGGCGCAATTAAAGCCTTTACCTTTTTCGCTGCCTCCAACTCCACAACTTGCTTCTGGCCATAATCAAAACTTATGCAACATGGTTCATACCCTCTTTCTTTCACTATGGCTAATGTTGTTGAAGAGTCAAGGCCTCCACTTAATAACACAACTGCTTTTTTCATATCTTTTTCTCTCTTAAATGTGTTAATCCTATCAAATTTCCTTTTTCAAGCAACTCCAAAAACGCTCCTCCTCCCGTGGAGATATAGGAGAAATCAGACTTTAACCCTGACATCTTTGCAACTGCAGCTGCATCTCCCCCGCCAATGATGCTGATTAAACCATCTATTTTTGTCAAATATGCTATTGCTCTCGCAATATATAAGCTGCTGACAGCATATTGAGGCTCTTCATAAAACCCTATTGGTCCATTCCATACGACCACCTTAGAAGATTTGAGAATATTGTGTATTTTTTCGCAACTATTTGGCCCAATATCAAGTACACAATCATCACCAGAGATGTCTGCCAATTGCTTAATGAAAAGCTTATTGGCGCTATTTTTCCCCACAAAATCTGTTGGTAACACTATCTTATCTTGGTACTCGTAGTAAAGATTTTTTGCTTCTTGTATAAAGTTTTCCTCATAGAAAGAACTTCCAACCTGCAATCCAAGGGCCTTAAAAAAGTTATTTGCCATCGCTCCACCGATGACTATGTTGTCCACTTTGTTTGCCAGGTTTTTTAATACAGAGAGCTTCGTGGATATTTTTTTACCACCGATTATTAAAGTTTGGGGCCTTCTATTTCCATTTAATGCGGTGTTTAGGTGCTGCATCTCATTTGCCACCAATAACCCTGGATAAGATGGAACGAATTCTGTTATAGCCTCAATTGAGGCGTGCCTTCTATGGCAACAGGAAAATGCATCGTTTACATAAATATCGCAAAATTTACTTAATTGCTTGGCAAAGCTTTTATCATTGCTTTCCTCTCCTTCATGAAACCTTAAATTTTCCAACAATGCTATTTCTGTGCTATGCAATTGCTTAATAATATCCACACTGTCTTGCGAGAAGATATCTGCTATAAACTTTACCGAAACATTATAATATGTTTCCAGATAGGGAATAAGCTTTCTTAAGGATAGCTTCGGATCAACTTTACCATTTGGTCTTCCGAAATGGCTTGCCAACACTATCTTAGCTCCACTTTGAGCCAGGTAATTAATGGTAGGAATAATGCTTGTGATTCTTGTGTCGTCAAGCAACGTCTCATTATCATCAAATGGTACATTAAGATCGCATCTTAGCAAAACTCTTCTGCCTGATAAATTGATGTTTTTTAGTTGTTTTAAGCTCTCTTCCTTCATACTAAAGTCCTGTTATTAAGTTTGCAACTTCCAACATTCTACAAGAAAATGCCCATTCATTATCGTACCAAGCCATAATTCTGCAGAATCTTTTGTTTAAAACTCTTGTTTCATTTATATCAAAAATCGCACTGGCAGTTGTATGATTGAAGTCTATGGATACAAGTTGTTCATCCACCACTTCAACTATGCCTTTATAAAGCAGTTTTGCCTCTTTTCTTACTATATCATTGATTTCTTCACTTGAAGTTTCTTTGCTTGCGTAAAAACTTAAGTCAATCATAGAAACGTTTGGGGTAGGGACTCTGATTGCCGCTCCATCAAGCTTTCCCTTTAAGCTTGGAAGGACCAAACCTATAGACTTTGCAGCGCCAGTTGTGGTTGGAATCATTGAAACAGCTGCTGCTCTTGCTCTTCTTAAGTCTGTATGTCCCCCATCTATAATTCTTTGGTCGTTTGTGTATGAATGGATGGTGGTCATAAAGCCACTCTCAATCCCCACTCCGCTATCAAGGATTTTTGCAATAGGTGCCAAACAATTTGTTGTACATGAACCGACAGATATTATTTCATCATCAGACGTAATATCCTGATGATTAACCCCCATAACAATGGTTTTGTCAGCTTCTTTACAGGGTGCAGAAACAAGTACTTTCCTTGCACCCTGCTTGATGTGTTGGTAAGATTTATCTCTGTTAGTAAAATTTCCTGTACATTCTAATACTACATCCACACCGTATTGCTCCCAATTGATTGATTCTATATTTCTTTGAGTCAACAATTTAACCCTCTTACTTCCTACAAAAATCTGATCGTTCTCAATTTTTTCAACGCCGGAGAAATGACCATGCACAGAGTCATGGCGAAGCAGGTGGATCTTGGACTCTATGTTAGATTCTCCCAAATTAACAGCAACCAAGTTAAAGTTCTCATAATCCTCCTCAAAATACCGTCTGAATAAATTTTTTCCTATCCTACCAAGTCCGTTAATAGCAACGTTTTTTTTGCGCATGAATGCAACTTTATTTTGTTTTACGCTTAAGAATTTAAATGTTAACTTCCAGTATGGCAAGTAAGGATTTTAATTATTTTTACAAAAATTACAATGAAAGCGGGTATAAGCACCTCCATAAAAATTCAACAGCAAGCATCAAACCCAGAAAATAGCGTTTATCTGGCTGCATCTGCTGGAACTGGTAAAACAAAAACATTGGTGGACAGAGTCCTAAGGTTCTTATTGGATGGTGTAAAGATAGAAGAAATTCTGTGCATCACCTTTACTAACGCAGCTGCGAACGAAATGCTCGAGAGATTAAAAAGTAGGCTTGAATCTTGGTTTTTAATGCCAGAAGAATGTTTGAGTCTTAGTATAAAAGAGCTAATTGGGAAAGAAGTAACCGTACATCAATTGCAATATGCAAAACAGCTTTATACTATCTGCCTTAATAATTTTGAAAAATTCAGAATACAAACACTCCATTCGTTTTGTGCAGAAGTGCTAAGCCAATTACACTATATAGATGGAAATGAGCTGGATAAAATAAAAATCATAGATAATTATACAAAAAAACGGTTAATAGAAGTGGCCTATGAAAAGGTAGCCGTCTCTTCCCGTTCGAAAATAGAGGTAGACTTGGCAATTACTAGGCTGGCTCATAAGTATGACTATACCGACCTTCTGAATTTAGTTTTTAATCTGCTTTCTCAAAAGCAGAATCTCTATAATTTTTTAAACTCTCACGGATCAATTCAAGAATTGGTTGATGAGCAATACAAGTTTTTTCGCGCAAATAAACAGCTGCCCGCGGATGATATAACGGACAGATTCATAACACACAATATGGATGAATTGACAGCAGACATAAAACATTCGCAAGGGGAAGAAACTTTGCGAACAATCAACGAATGGTGTGAAGGTGATTTGAGTTTTCGCAAGGTTAACCTTAGTGAGTATATAGATTGTTTCTTAACAAAAAGCATGGAACCAAGAATAAGGTTACCATTTAGCAAGCACTTCAGAGACAATAGTCTTGCCTTTATAGATTTATATAAACTTGAGCAGCAAAGGATTATAGATTTTCTTGAAGCGAAAACTGCTTATGAACAAGCTGAGTTCATGCAATACTTAATTATTTTTATTAACCAAATCACCATCGAATATGAAAAGCTAAAAGAAGAACTGGGTTATTTAGAATACGATGATTTAATTTTAAAAGTGCTAATGTTGTTCGAGGAGAATAACGATGCGGAAACCTTATTGTTTTCTCTTAACCTTTATCCAACGCATATCTTGATTGATGAAGCTCAGGATTTAAGTAAAAGCCAATGGCGGTTAATGCAAAAAGTTATAGGGAGTTTAGGGAACTCAAAAAATACCATTTTTATGGTTGGGGACTATAAACAATCAATCTATGGGTTCCAAGGCGCAGAGCCAGAATATTTTTTGGAAATTAATCAACTATATAAAACTAAGTTTACGTCATGGGAGTGTTTGGAGTTAACTCATTCGTTTCGTTCTCAAAAAGAAATTTTAGAGGCTGTTGATAAGATTTTTAACTCAGTTGGACTGACTGATAACCTGGTGCATATAGCAATCAAAGAGGGAATCGGCAAAGTTAATGTTATCCAACATTCTTATCAGGAACCCAAAAAAGATAGAGATACAGAGTGGAGTTTGCCGCAAAAAGAAATAAAAATGCTGGATAAAAAACAGCATAGTGCAAAAGAACTGGCACTTTTTATAGAGCACCTTTTAGGGGGGGGCAATGTAGAGCCTCAAGACATAATGGTGTTGTTTAGGAAAAGGGGAGAAAAGGTAGGATATTTTATTGAAGAACTAAGGAAAAAGAATATTAGTGTATCTCAGACAGATCAGGTGAATTTGAATGAAAACATCTTGATTCTTGATTTGCTATCATTGGTGAAATTTTTTTTGTTACCCGAGGATGATCTTAACTTAGCGAGTCTTCTTAAGTCTTCACTTTTTTGCTTCTCTGAAGATGCTTTGTTTAAAATTACGTATGGAAGAGAAGAAAATACGCTATGGGCTGTTTTACAAGATGTTTATCCAAAAATAAGTAAGACCTTATCAGAACTTAAAGAAGAGTATCAAAGTGGTTCAATCTATCAGTTTTATACTAATATATTGTATAAACGCCAGTTTATCAGAAACTTGAACAAAGAATTTGGTAGTAGTAGTTATGAAGTGGTTGATATATTTCTGGATAAAGTATTAGAATTTGAAAACACGTATCACAGGGGAGGACAGTCTTTTATAGAGTGGATTCAAGCCAATGCCCAGATATCAATCAAGAATGACCACATCCAAGGAGTCAGGGTCATAACTGCGCACGCGGCAAAAGGTCTGCAATCACCCATCGTCATAATAGCAGATGCCTCTGATTCAGAAAATCTGCCAACCGATAATTATTTTTGGCATGAAGACCGACTGATTGTCCAATATTCAAGCCAGTATGAGATACTTGCTCTTACAAAAATAAAGCATGCAAAAAACATTAAAGCGAAGCAAGAAAGCTTAAGATTGCTTTATGTGGCAATGACAAGAGCTGAAAATGAGCTTTATATATTTGGTGATGAAAAGGGTAGAGATGGAAGTTGGTATGGTATTGCAAAAAGTATATTACCGGAGAATTGTGTTTTATTTGAGAACTTAACGCTGAATAAAATGGAGTTAAAAAGCGATGCTGTAAAAAGTGTTGAGGTCCCTACTTTTTTAAAAAATAAACATGACGTAGGAAAAAACCAAGTACATAGACCTGTCGCGTCTACTGGAGAGCAGATATACTCAAATTTATCTGTTGTACGTGGAGTTTTTATTCACAAGATTCTGTCTGAAATTTCAAAAATTCCAGAACGAAGTTGGGTCCCTTATATTCAAAATTTAGCTAATATGGAGGAATTTAAGGTGATAGAGGATGAAGAAGTGGATAATATCATAAGAATAACGCAGATTATCGTGAGCAAGTTCCCTAAAATTTTTTATGGGCAGAATGTATTATCCGAAGTAAACATAAAAACTGATCTTGATGGAGAATTGATGCTGGCAAGAATTGATAAACTTGTTATAAACGATGAGGGCATAGAGATCATTGAAATCAAGGCTGATAAATCAAAGCGAATCAACCCCAATATGCTTCCTCTCGAATACAAAAAGCAGCTAGAGATATACAAAAAGTGCATATCCCTAGCATATCCAGGTAAGAACATCACATACAAAGTTCTTAGTTTCTATCAACAAAAGTTGCTAGAATTTAACTAAACTTTAAAACGAAACAAAATTGACAAAGTTATGATTATTTTCTAACTTCTCGCTGACCCAAAATAAGTGGCTTTCCGCACGCCTAGCGTTGCCAAGCATGTTTTGTTCATTTATGATTTTGGCCATAAAGTCTACTCGTTATTTTGTTGTTTATTTTGCTCGCGTTGTTCACGTTGCTTGTTTTGGCTTTGATCTTTTTCGTTTTGTTTATTAGATTGTTTTTTGTTTGTTAACATAATATCCTCCAAAAATTAAAGTATTAACTACCATAAGTAGAGCATAATTCACAGCTCATTACGGCACCGTCAAGTTAATGGAGGTAAGGGCGTGACAGAGCATCTTTTTGAAAATTATGCAGCAGCTATGGATTGAGCGGCGTGATCCCAAATAGATTTAGCTTCGAAAAACATTTCTTTTTGCTTGCTAGAACTGTTAATATACCTGCCCACATCTACTGAAAATATGTTCCTTATTTTTCCCATCAAAGAAAGAGTTTGCTGTACCCCAGAAGGAGATTTGAATTTTATTAGGCATTTCTCTTTCCTGCGTGTTGGTTGGTGTGCATTTTCAACCCTATTATTTAATCCTTTATGGCGCCTATGCTCTGTTTTAGGGCACATTTCTTTTATAGGTTTGGTATAGCTTTTTAATTTATCTGTCACGATTACTCTGGGTACTGGATTTGATTGTAATAATCTTGATAAAAACCTTATCGCAGACTTTTTATTACGTCTGGTCTGTAGGAAGACATCTATCTCATATCCATCTTCATCTACAGCTCTCCACAAAATAAAATATTTACCGTTAATTTTAATGCTCATCTCATCCAAATGCCATTTATCCTTTACTTTCCTCTGCTTCTTCTTGATTATATCTAAAAACCTTTTTCCAAATTTAATACACCATGCTCTTATCGTTTCATGGCTTACTTCTATACCCCTTTATAACAACTCTTCTGCTACGTCTCTATAACTCAAATTAAATCTGTGGTACAACCAAACTGCATGTCCTATTATCACCATTGGATATCTGTATCTGCTCGCTCTTTCTTCCATTGTTTTTCTATTATTTTTTATTTTGCTCCAATTTACTATTTTTTCCCTCTTCTCTCAATACCTTTTGCACCTCAACTTTTTTAACTTGACGGTGCCAAGCTTTAGCTCTTTCTATCTATTTATGAACACTCCCATTTAGAATGCATACATAATGATGCTTACTGATATAGGGATGGACATGTTATCGTTGATATTACTATTCTTAGAGAACAACTCAACAAGTGTTGCAACCAGAGATGCACAAAATGCAGTTAGCAGAAAACCCATACCTTGTACATAGACATGAGCAATAACTAAGCTTAATATACAGGAAACAATAAAAAATGCACAACTGCCTTCAATACTTTTGCCATTAATTTTTTTAGTGCCAAATAGAATACCAACTATCGCCGCAGCAGTGTCAGAGAATGTTAAAATACACACAGCAAGATTAAAAACTGGCTTTGATGAGATGAGCACACATAACATCATACCAACAAAAGCGAATGTTAAGGCCGAAAATCCACTTTTTTCGTGACTTCTGAATATCTGAGATACCCCCATTTTTTTTAAAAACCAAGCGTCTGTTACATCGAATTTAATGCGTAGCATATCCATAAAAAATGATAGAAACAAAAGGCTTGCAATAGCAACAATCATGCTTTTTTGATCGATAAAGTGATATAACACCGGTATAATCACACCCAACAAGTGTATAGCTTTCCTATAAATTTCTATGGTAAGACACGGAGAGGGAATTTTTTGCATATATACGGCTAGGATATCTTTCAATTTGTTATAGCGTTTATCCTTGTGAGTCGACAAGGTGCGACAAGTGAAGTGCAGTTAAAATCTTATATGAATGAATAATAGCGATGTTTAATTGCAAAAGTGTTTCACCATATGAATTTTCACAGCAAATGATACTCGTATTTACAGAAAAATAAAATAAAAATAATTTTATATTTATAGTGGTAATGAGGGCACCGTCAAGTTAAAAAAGTTGAGGTGCAAAAGGTATTGAGAGAAGAGGGAAAAAATAGTAAATTGGAGCAAAATAAAAAATAATAGAAAAACAATGGAAGAAAGAGCGAGCAGATACAGATATCCAATGGTGATAATAGGACATGCAGTTTGGTTGTACCACAGATTTAATTTGAGTTATAGAGACGTAGCAGAAGAGTTGTTATAAAGGGGTATAGAAGTAAGCCATGAAACGATAAGAGCATGGTGTATTAAATTTGGAAAAAGGTTTTTAGATATAATCAAGAAGAAGCAGAGGAAAGTAAAGGATAAATGGCATTTGGATGAGATGAGCATTAAAATTAACGGTAAATATTTTATTTTGTGGAGAGCTGTAGATGAAGATGGATATGAGATAGATGTCTTCCTACAGACCAGACGTAATAAAAAGTCTGCGATAAGGTTTTTATCAAGATTATTACAATCAAATCCAGTACCCAGAGTAATCGTGACAGATAAATTAAAAAGCTATACCAAACCTATAAAAGAAATGTGCCCTAAAACAGAGCATAGGCGCCATAAAGGATTAAATAATAGGGTTGAAAATGCACACCAACCAACACGCAGGAAAGAGAAATGCCTAATAAAATTCAAATCTCCTTCTGGGGTACAGCAAACTCTTTCTTTGATGGGAAAAATAAGGAACATATTTTCAGTAGATGTGGGCAGGTATATTAACAGTTCTAGCAAGCAAAAAGAAATGTTTTTCGAAGCTAAATCTATTTGGGATCACGCCGCTCAATCCATAGCTGCTGCATAATTTTCAAAAAGATGCTCTGTCACGCCCTTACCTCCATTAACTTGACGGTGCCCCATGCTCTTATCGTTTCATGGCTTACTTCTATACCCCTGTATAACAACTCTTCTGCTACGTCTCTATAACTCAAATTAAATCTGTGGTACAACCAAACTGCATGTCCTATTATCACCATTGGATATCTGTATCTGCTCGCTCTTTCTTCCATTGTTTTTCTATTATTTTTTATTTTGCTCCAATTTACTATTTTTTCCCTCTTCTCTCAATACCTTTTGCACCTGAAGCATGTGGATGCACTTTACTATGACTTGCGTCTATCATTAACCATTCCATATCAGGTTCTTTCACAAATATCTCCAATAAAGCCTCCCATATCCTTTTGTCTCTCCATCTGCAAAATCTTTTATGTGTATTTTTCCATCCTCCATATTCTGAAGGCAAATCTCTCCAGGGAGAACCTGTTCTTAATATCCAAAATACTGCGTTAATGAATCTTCTGTTATTATGTGCCAAACCTCCCCACGTACCCTCCCTTCCTGGCAAATGATCCTTTATCAAATCCCACATATTATCTGTTATATCATGCCTATGTAGCCCTAAATCCATTTTTACTCCTGATTTATCTTTTCTTTCATATTATATCACAAATCTCATGACGACACTATCTAGTATAAATTTCTGGGAGTGTTGCCATAAGATAGATGAGATGCTAAAATGAATATAGCGAGCAACAAAGAAAATAGAAATATGAATACAGAGTGTAAAAAATGCAGTAGCAGTAAATACGTTAAGAATGGTAATATTAGGGGTATGCAAAGGTATAAATGCAAAGAGTGTGGATGTAATTTTACAAGCACTAAATTAAGAGGCTGTTCGCCAGAGATGAAGGCTCTGGCAGTGTTATTGTACAGCATGAGAAAAAGTAGCTTTAGATGGCTAGGGAAATTATTTAAAGTAGCTCATACTAGCGTATATAAGTGGATAATACTGTATGCTAAAAAGATACCAAGACCAACAGTGCCGGAAGAATTGAGAGAAGTTGAAATAGATGAGATGTGGCATTTTGTAGATTCAAAAAAACAAATTATGGATATGGAAAGCCTATAGTAGGGAGCTCAAGAGAGTTGTTGCCTGGGTGGTTGGTAAGCGTAACGTTACAACCTTTAGAAAATTGTGGAAAATCATAAGTAGAGATAATTGCACTTATTACACAGACGATTGGTCTGTTTATTCAGAGGTTATACCTCGCCATCAACATGTTGTTGGCAAACAACATACACTCTCAATTGAGTCCAATAACTCAAACACAAGGCACAGAATTGCAAGAATGACCAGAAAAACAAAGGTAGTTTCAAAATCTGAAGAAGTTGTCGATCTTACGATTAAGCTCTGGGTACATTTTGAGGATAACAATAATTTCCTAAGTGAGCAGGGCAATTTTATATCTATCTTTGGCTAACACTCTGAAGTTTTTTACGCTACGTTTCAAGCCAAAACCTTGTTTATGTAAAGTTTATAATATATACTTAATAAATTAAACGTTGGAGATCTTATAGACGACAGGTAACTGCCAGAAGGTCTATGAATATGCGTGATAAGCAATGAGGAGCGTATAAAGAAGTATGCAACTAAATGCGAAGCTCAGAATACAATGGTCCCGACTTTTGAAGTGAACGGAGTATAACAATGTTATCTGTCTTTCGACTACAAAATAAATAAAACATAAATTAATGCTGAATATACTATCTATCAAAAGTTGTCTTTCCCATGCTGCTTCAACCTTCAGTATCAGAAGTTTTGCAGTTATGGCAGCTGTTCTAATTGGAACATTTTGTACAAGCGCTGATGCCAAAGTTAAGGTCAAAGTTAGTGGGAGTATTGACTCTCAATGGTCGAGCATCCAACAAGCAGAGCCTTTTAAGTACAAAAATCCAAGTGATACAACTAAAGACAAGTTGTCCAGTAACCTTCTTTCAACTGATGCACGTATCAATTTCAATGTGCGTGGCATTGCAAAAAACGGATTGAAATATGGTGGATTAATTGGTCTTAATGCGAATACATCTAAAGCCAAAAAGGAACCATTTATGTATAATAGAGACAGAAGTAATATTGCTGAGCAAGTGATGATGTACCTGGAAAGTGTGTATGGTCGTGTTGAAATTGGTTCTTACAACGGCGTATCCAGCGCAATGCAGGTTGATGCTTCAACATTTGCAGCAGCAACTGGCGGTATAAACGGAGACTCTCAGTATTATTGGAATAGATATATGATTTCAGGAAATGTTAGAACCGCTCGATCTTTTTTACAAAGCCCTAATCTACCTACTAATGACATTGGCACAGTTGGTATCAGTGGTGTGAACGCTGGCAAAATTAACTATTACACGCCGGCTTTCTCAGGTTTAAGAGTGGGCGTTTCGTTTGTTCCAGATTCAAGAAGTCACGGGACAGCCAACAATGTTAGTGGTATAACCAGAACAAGCCAAGGATTCCAAAATGTTTTTGAATCAGGCATATTATACACCACTGAAGTGAAAAATGTTGGAGTTAAAGTTGCTTTAGTTACGGAGCTGGGCAAGAATAAAATTGAACTAAACAAAAGCTTAAAAGCTTGGAATATTGGTGCTAATATCAGTTATCGAGGTTTTGTGTTTGGTGGTTCTTACGGTGATTGGGGAAGGTATAATGTCGTGAAGGCTGATGCTCAACAGTTTGGTCAATCAACTTATTGGAGCGCGGGGGTTGGCTGCGCACAAGGTCCGTTTAGAGCAAGTTTGACACATATGCAGAGTAAAATAGGGGTATCTGTAGCGGGGCAGAGAGATACTAATCAGCTTCGAAATACAGTATTGGGAATTGATTATAAAATGTCTCCAGGCTTATTACCTTATGTTGAGTTTGCATCATTTAAAATGAACGACAAGTCAGCTGAAGGACAAGAAAAAGATGGAAGCAATAATGGACGTGTGTTGCTGACAGGTATTAGACTAATTTTCTAAAAAACTTTTACTTTTTACATTTACAGTAGGTAATACTAAAATGGCTAAACAACTATATCTCTGTTTCAAAAAATAGGTCTTGGCAGTAGAACGCAAGTAAGCAGTCTATCCTTCCTCTTAAATTAAACTAAAAATTTTCTTTCAGCCATTCCCAAACGATTTTTAACAGACTTTTCTTATCTTCCAATAAGTTTCTCCTATCATATTTGTTGGATTCACTGATGCACCTCAGCATCCCCATAGGAACGCTAAAATTAGCCTTGAAATATTCATTGCTAACCCCTATTTGTTCCGCCGGTGCACCAATTCTGACTTTTACTTTAAAAATCTCTCCTATAAATTCCTTTATGCCATAAAGTTGGCTGCACCCGCCTGTAACAATAATTTTATTTACGAGTTCACTCATATCATGATCCTGCAATTTACTCTGTAGCAAAGTGCTGATCTCATACATTCTGGCTTTAATTATGGCGTTTAACTCCGATTGATTAATCAATAATTCTTCCTCTTGCTCAGCACTTCTGTCTATTCTTATAACTTCATCTGTATTGGCGTCATTCGGCATTACAGAACCGTAAAGATTCTTTATTTTTTCTGCATTTTTTATATCTAAGTTCAAAACTTTAGCTATATCTTTAGTTATGTGTATCCCCCCATACGGAATTCCATCAGTAAAAACGATGTTATCATTAAAGAATACTGATATTGTACTTGAGCCCCCACCTATCTCGATCAACGCAGAGCCAAACTCCTTTTCATCATCTTTCAAACACGCTGACCCTGAGGCATACCCACTACTTATATATCCCTCTATATTCAGTGTGCATTTCTCCAAGCATTTAGCTATGTTGATAACATAATTGCTTGGAACTGAAATTACGTGAAAAAATCCAGTTAACTTATTGCCACATAAGCCAAGTGGTTGGGTAATACCTCTGTTGCCATCTAAAATATATTCATACGGAAGTGTATGTACGACTTCTATTTCTTGCCTATCGTACTTTTCTAGTATTTTAAACAGTAACTTGTTGAGGTCCTTTACATTGATCTCCTGATTTGCAAGTATCAAATCTGCAGAGTTTCTTTCCGAAATCAAAAAAGATGAATTCAAACTTACATACACATCTTTTATGTTTTCAGCTGCCATGTCCTCAGCCAATTCAACAGTTTTGATAATCGCGTCTTTAGCAGCCTCAAGATCAATGATCATCCCAGCTTTCACGCCTTGAGAAGCAGTTTGAGCAGTGCCTAAGATGTCATATCCATGAGAAAGGCTTCTCTTTGCTATAAAGCACGTAATCTTAGTACTTCCTATATCAAGAACTGAAATTAAATTTCTTCCTTTGATCATACCTTATCTTTTATCTTCAAAAATATTTTTTTTGGATATAATCTTAAATCTATTATATCAACCTTATTTTTATACCTTGTGTTACCCAGAAGCTTTCCAGCATATTCTAAAGCGGCACCTATGTTTTGTTCTGGTAGTTTTATAACGATATTATTGTTCAGATATATATCCCACCTTCTGTTTCCTATATAATGCATGGTTATAATCTCCCTATATAACGTCCACGCAGAAACGATATTGAGAAAAACGTTTAATTTATCCTCAATGTTTTTTCCAAAAATTATAATTAGGTCATTGTAACCTTGTTTATCATAAATTTGAAGTATTTTTTTGCCGTCCTTGTCAATTAGCCATGGAGTGTTATTGTGCCACCAAATAGCAAAAGGCTCTCTCTCTTCGACCGCAATCTTAATTACGCCTGAGTAATTGATTTGAACGCTCACGTCTTTAATTTCGTTTTCTGAAAGAAGTTTATCCCTAACATTTTGCGCAGATTGTTTGTACAGGGTGTCTCCCTTTTTGATATTTACAATTTCCAATATGTTCGCTGTTGTCAAAAGATGATTGCCAATGACTTGTATTTCTTTAACTTGGGTGAGATCATCAAATTTTAAAATCAGAGAGCGAAGGAGTTTTTGTCCATAATGAGTATTTTGTAAAAAGTGCCAGGGCACCGTAATACAAAAAATTATTACGAAAAATTTCAATAATTTTTTACGCAACATAGTTACTTATTTACCGGGTATTATAATAAATCAAGCTAATGCAGATACTAAACCATATATCTAGCACTGCTATAGGGCTGAGTAAAGCTTTATTTGTCCTCACAACTTCTTTCTTATGTATACCCTCTGCTAACTTCAAAAATTGGTCTCAAATATATCGTGCAGTAGTATTTTTGTTGCGTACTATTGCGTTCATCATGCTTATTACGCATAGTCCTAGCTATTTTTTAGGCTATATGTCGTTACTGGAACGCTACTTTACTGTAAAGTCAAAATATTGATCTTTATATGGCTCATCTATCAGCGTGTAATGCCACCATTCTGTCCATAAATTCTCAAATCCGTGCTTTTCCATTATGTTCTTAAGGAGCTTTCGGGTTTTTTGGCCAAATCGGATATTATTGGAGTTTCTGTGTGTGAGGATTCATCGAAAAAGTCAAATATGGTCCCCATATCAAGCTCTTCATGACTTTCTTTTTCTGGGAGTGTTGCCATAAGATAGATGAGATGCTAAAATGAATATAGCGAGCAACAAAGAAAATAGAAATATGAATACAGAGTGTAAAAAATGCAGTAGCAGTAAATACGTTAAGAATGGTAATATTAGGGGTATGCAAAGGTATAAATGCAAAGAGTGTGGATGTAATTTTACAAACACTAAATTAAGAGGCTGTTCGCCAGAGATGAAGGCTCTGGCAGTGTTATTGTACAGCATGGGAAAAAGTAGCTTTAGATGGCTAGGGAAATTATTTAAAGTAGCTCATACTAGCGTATATAAGTGGATAATACTGTATGCTAAAAAGATACCAAGACCAATAGTGCCGGA
Organism: Candidatus Bandiella woodruffii; assembly: GCF_034359465.1. Classification (NCBI taxonomy): domain Bacteria; kingdom Pseudomonadati; phylum Pseudomonadota; class Alphaproteobacteria; order Rickettsiales; family Candidatus Midichloriaceae; genus Candidatus Bandiella; species Candidatus Bandiella euplotis. Next base: position 142,591 of record NZ_CP110820.1, read on the forward strand.
AGAATTGAGAGAAGTTGAAATAGATGAGATGTGGCATTTTGTAGATTCAAAAAAACAAATTATGGATATGGAAAGCCTATAGTAGGGAGCTCAAGAGAGTTGTTGCCTGGGTGGTTGGTAAGCGTAACGTTACAACCTTTAGAAAATTGTGGAAAATCATAAGTAGAGATAATTGCAGTTATTACACAGACGATTGGTCTGTTTATTCAGAGGTTATACCTCGCCATCAACATGTTGTTGGCAAACAACATACACTCTCAATTGAGTCCAATAACTCAAACACAAGGCACAGAATTGCAAGAATGACCAGAAAAACAAAGGTAGTTTCAAAATCTGAAGAAGTTGTCGATCTTACGATTAAGCTCTGGGTACATTTTGAGGATAACAATAATTTCCTAAGTGAGCAGGGCAATTTTATATCTATCTTTGGCTAACACTCTGGATTTTTATTATAATAAGAGATGTTAAATTTTATTTTAAAATCTCTTCAAGTGAGACTATAGAGTAATATACCTCTCGTAAATCAAGAGTTGACGAAATTTATAGACGACAGAAAACTTTGAAAAGAGCTAGGAGCGTACTATTTGTACGTGACTAAATGCGAAGTCCGGAGCATTTTAACACCAATTTTTCAAGTTCTCGGAGTATATAACTCTTATTTTACAAGAGGTATACCGGCAAGTTTCCAAATTAGCTGCAACCGCAGCTCTTGTGTTAAAGAAATTAGTATCCGCGTTTTTAGATCGTCTTCAGATACATAATCCGCATATGGAGATTCCGTTATTGCAAAACTATCAAAATCCATCAACTGCCCAGTAGCAATCACATTCCCACCCTGGATATCGGTTACTTCATAATGCATTATTACTTGAATTTTCTTTCTACTAGCAAAGCTGTTGTCCTGAATTAGATAATCATCAATATCAACATCATACTTTACTTTCAGTAGGTATTTTGGTTTATCCTTTGTGTCTAGGATTTTTTCAATTTCATTGTTTAAAAAAAATGTAGCTCGTGGATTTTTTGCGTTATCTTCAATCTTTTGGTAAGCAACATCAAACAACATCCCATGCCGCGTTTTTGCGTGATAAAATGGTTTAAAACCGCACCCAGAACAAAATAACAAAACAAATAATAACTTAACAATCCGCATAACATAGCCAAATTAAAAGTGTATATGGATAATTCAAAACTACAATTACTTTCCCAATCTAACAAGTAATTTAATATATTTCTGCTAAATAATGTCCCCCAATCTCTTCATCATTATGATTGTTACATTCATAGCCTCCTAAAGGAATGCTGCCATAATTAACAGAAGCCCCACCATTTTTGCTATGGTAATCGGCAGTTATAGGGCCAAACCAGCACTCATCCCCAGGATTAGAATCTATTGTGAAACCAATATTATTTTTTTGTTGTTCCTCCCATAACGTGAACTTGAACGATATTTTGTTGTTATTATGTTCATTCATTGCTTTTTCCGAAGCTTCTATAATTATTTTCAGAGTGTTAGCCAAAGATAGATATAAAATTGCCCTGCTCACTTAGGAAATTATTGTTATCCTCAAAATGTAGCCAGAGCTTAATCGTAAGATCGACAACTTCTTCAGATTTTGAAACTACCTTTGTTTTTCTGGTCATTCTTGCAATTCTGTGCCTTGTGTTTGAGTTATTAGACTCAATTGAGAGTGTATGTTGTTTGCCAACAACATGTTGATGGCGAGGTATAACCTCTGAATAAACAGACCAATCGTCTGTGTAATAACTGCAATTATCTCTACTTATGATTTTCCACAATTTTCTAAAGGTTGTAACGTTACGCTTACCAACCACCCAGGCAACAACTCTCTTGAGCTCCCTACTATAGGCTTTCCATATCCATAATTTGTTTTTTTGAATCTACAAAATGCCACATCTCATCTATTTCAACTTCTCTCAATTCTTCCGGCACTGTTGGTCTTGGTATCTTTTTAGCATACAGTATTATCCACTTATATACGCTAGTATGAGCTACTTTAAATAATTTCCCTAGCCATCTAAAGCTACTTTTCCCCATGCTGTACAATAACACTGCCAGAGCCTTCATCTCTGGCGAACAGCCTCTTAATTTAGTGTTTGTAAAATTACATCCACACTCTTTGCATTTATACCTTTGCATACCCCTAATATTACCATTCTTAACGTATTTACTGCTACTGCATTTTTTACACTCTGTATTCATATTTCTATTTTCTTTGTTGCTCGCTATATTCATTTTAGCATCTTATCTATCTTATGGCAACACTCCCAGAAATTTATACTCAAGTTAATCATTGTTTCTGATAGCCCCTTGCTAAATTCTAAATGAAAATCTTGTTTATGAAATTTTAATTGTTCAATAAAAAAATCTCTATTTTCTTCAAAATATTCTTTTAGCCATTTTCTTCCATAATGTGTATAACCAAAGAGATCAGCAACACGTTTAAAATCTGCCTCGTTATAATTGTCTCCACCGAATTCTATATGGTCAGTTTCTTTCTTTGCATCTTTAAGCTTATTTTCATTGTTATTGGAGCTTTTTTCTGTCATTTTTCGCTTTATATTACCATCTCCCTTACTTAATCTATGATCAATAAAAATTTCTTCCATTTCTTTATCGTGTTCTATTAATCCCAGTAGTATGATCGCTTTTTTAATACAATCTTTAGTACATTTACCACTCTGCAATAATAACTTTGCAACTTCCAGGCGTCCGTCACTTACTGCAGATAGTAACGCTTTTCCAACCACCCCCTCACTACATCTTTCATTCTGCAATACCACCTTCATCATTTCCAAATTATGACCTTTCATCACAAAAGATAATATCCTACCAACTTCCTCCTCACTGCATAGCTCGCTTTGTAATAACCTTTGCAATATACTTAGATTCCCATTACTAACAGCGAACTCCAATCCCATCCATAACTCTTCTAAACGACATTTATCGCTCCGTAACAATAGCTCCATTGCTTCTACATAATTATGAATTATTGAGGATAACAGCGCTTTTTCCACCGCATTACAACTGCACCTTTCATTTTGCAACAATATCTGCAATATTTCCAAACGTTGAAAACGTACTGCTGATGATAGCGCTTTTTCTACACCGTTATGACCACATTTTTCATCATGCAACAATACTTTGACTATTTCTATATATCCATGCTTTGTTGCATGGTGTAACGCCGCATCAACACCACTTGTGGTACATGTCCCATATATTAACAAGTCCCCTACCACTTCCAACTGACCCAACGATGCTGCAACTCTCAATTTCATGTCATAAGTGACGATCAAAACATCCCAATAGAGAAAAGAGTCGAGCTTCATATTTACTTCCATTTTAAAATTTTCCACCACATAGCAATATATCAAGTATGTGATAAAATCAAGAAAGTAGCAATAAATTTAGGCCAAGTTTTGAAGTTAGCGGTTTATATATTTGGATTTCGCTTACTCAACAGTAACTGACTTAGCAAGATTCCTAGGTTTGTCTACATTCTTCCCTAAATTAACCGCAACCTGATATGCTATCAACTGCAATGGTATTGTGTAGAATAAAGGGGTTAATATGTCGGAGATTTTTGGGATAGCATACAAATACTCAACTTCCATATCTAATTTACTTTGCTCATCAACACTTGTGAACAACGCAACTTTCGCCCCCCTTGCCCTTACTTCCTCGACGTTAGACATCATTTTATAATAAACTGAATTTCGAGGTGCAAGCGCTATAACTAAAGTCTTGTCATCGATTAAAGCTATAGGCCCATGCTTTAACTCTCCGGCAGCGCTAGCAAAAATCGGAAGATATGAAAGTTCCTGAAGCTTTAGAGCACCCTCTAAAGCAATTGGATACATGGAAGAACGTCCTAGAAAAATTATGGTCTTAGCTTTTTCTATCGCTTTAGAGATATCCATTACATTTTCATTAATCGAAGTCATATCTCCCAAATCCCTCAGCTCAGTATAAATACCATGAAACATTGTCGAATAATCTGTCATAGACAGTATTTTTTTACCAACTGCAGCTAAAAATACGATGTTTGCTAACTGCATCAACTGCGCTGAAAAACTTTTAGTCGATGCAACAGCAATTTCCATACCAGCAGAAATAGGTACAACATAATCAGCTAAGGATGCGATCGAACTTTGTAAAGTATTTACCAACGCTATAGTTCTTACACCAATTTTTTTCGCTTCTTTTAGCGCAGCCAAAGTATCGAGTGTTTCACCAGATTGCGATATAAAAATATATAACGCATTCTTATCATAAACCACATCTCTTGCCCTAAACTCAGACGCAAAATCTACTTCAACCGAAATTTTTGCATAACTCTCAAACCAATATCTTGCAACCATCCCAGCATGGTATGAACTACCACATGCTATAACTGAAATTTTTGTTACGCTATCCCAGTTAAGATCCATTACACTGTTACTTTTCTGCTCAAAGAGAATGTCCCGTAATATATTCTGCATGATTTTTGGCTGCTCATTAATTTCCTTAAGCATATACGTGGGGAAATGAGCTAATTCGTTAGATGTTTCTACCCGATCCGTGCTTTTAATATCACGTATAACGTTCTGATAATCTAAATCCAGCACTTCATATGAACTGTTGGAAACTATCACAACATCACCATCTTCTAAGGTGATTACTTTATCAACAAACAAAGTTAAGGCATTTATATCCGAAGAGACATACACCTCACCATTACCAAGGCCTAAAGAAAGTGGTGATCCATTTTTAACACAATAAATTTTTTCAGGGTCTTGCAAGAATAACGCTGCTATAGAATAGTTCCCCTTTATTTCTTTTATTGCATGTTTAAAGGCATCTAAGCTGTGGCATCCTTTATCCACATGGTATTGAATTAAGTTCAGAATCACTTCGGTATCTGTATCACCATTAAACTTATAATTCTCCTCTATCAATCTACTTTTTAGCTCCCTGTAGTTTTCTACGATGCCATTGTGGATAATAGCTATGTTTGCATTAAAAATGGGATGGGTGTTGTTGATTGTGACTTTGCCATGCGTTGCCCATCTTGTATGCCCAATACCTATGCTACCATCAACGGGCTCAAGGCTGGTTTTTTCCACAAGTTTTGAGACATCTCCTATGGCTTTAATGCATTCTATTTTACCATTTGGGTCTATAAGGGCAATACCAGCTGAATCATATCCTCTATATTCCAGAAACTTAAGTCCATCTGTAATTTGCTTCTTAACACCTTTATTGCTAGCTATGCAAAATATCCCGCACATATATATTTTATATCCGATTTTTCATGCCTATTTTAGTAACATAAAACTACTTCTTTTTCAATGATCCCAAAAGACACAGCTTCTTAGATAGTGTCGTCATGAGATTTGTGGTATAATATGAAAGAAAAGATAAATCAGGAGTAAAAATGGATTTAGGGCTACATAGGCATGATAGGCACCGTCAAGTTAATGGAGGTAAGGGCGTGACAGAGCATCTTTTTGAAAATTATGCAGCAGCTATGGATTGAGCGGCGTGATCCCAAATAGATTTAGCTTCGAAAAACATTTCTTTTTGCTTGCTAGAACTGTTAATATACCTGCCCACATCTACTGAAAATATGTTCCTTATTTTTCCCATCAAAGAAAGAGTTTGCTGTACCCCAGAAGGAGATTTGAATTTTATTAGGCATTTCTCTTTCCTGCGTGTTGGTTGGTGTGCATTTTCAACCCTATTATTTAATCCTTTATGGCGCCTATGCTCTGTTTTAGGGCACATTTCTTTTATAGGTTTGGTATAGCTTTTTAATTTATCTGTCACGATTACTCTGGGTACTGGATTTGATTGTAATAATCTTGATAAAAACCTTATCGCAGACTTTTTATTACGTCTGGTCTGTAGGAAGACATCTATCTCATATCCATCTTCATCTACAGCTCTCCACAAAATAAAATATTTACCGTTAATTTTAATGCTCATCTCATCCAAATGCCATTTATCCTTTACTTTCCTCTGCTTCTTCTTGATTATATCTAAAAACCTTTTTCCAAATTTAATACACCATGCTCTTATCGTTTCATGGCTTACTTCTATACCCCTTTATAACAACTCTTCTGCTACGTCTCTATAACTCAAATTAAATCTGTGGTACAACCAAACTGCATGTCCTATTATCACCATTGGATATCTGTATCTGCTCGCTCTTTCTTCCATTGTTTTTCTATTATTTTTTATTTTGCTCCAATTTACTATTTTTTCCCTCTTCTCTCAATACCTTTTGCACCTCAACTTTTTTAACTTGACGGTGCCATAATACCATTAGCCCTCAAAGCTTCATCTTTTAAAGCTTCGTTTTCAAGATAGGTAATAGCAGCAGAGTTTCCTTTCTCGCCAATCGCTCTATTAAAGTCACCCTTAATGGTTTTTGCAATGCCATAATAATGCAGAAATTCATCTCTATCCTTGCTATTCCTCATCATCTCGAACGCTTCGACAAAGGCTGTGGCTTTTATTTCCTTTTTGCTTTCATCTGGAATGTCCAATTCATTAATCCCTGCAAGCTGTTTCAGACCAAAAGCTTCTTCAGGGTTAAACACACAACCATAAAACTCAAAGATTGCAGAATTTGTTTCAGCCACTAAATAACCATCCACAATATCGTAACCTTTCGTGTCGAGACCAGCTTCTGCTATTAACGAAGATAACTCTTGTACTTTGGGGTTGCTATCGTAAACTTCCTCAGACCTCTTGGCCCTGTTTGTATTTACGTAAATATCACTTAAAATCCTATAATACTGCTTTTTAAAATCATCTATGTTCTCAACCGGCATATCCGAACCCCCAATAAATAGTTATACTACTTAGGGTATATTTATTTTTGTAACGATGCAATCATAAAAAGAGCGAGGCAAATAAAACTATCCAGCCATATTATGAACATTCCCAAAACCCAAACATAAATACGCCATTTATACCAACAGCGCCTGTTTAGAACTTGACTTAACCGTTACGGTATGCAAACTGCCCCTCTCTAATTTTTGCTCAGAGATAACGTGGCAATAGTCTTCCGTATATCCATGGTTTTCTGATTCAGCAAGAATGCATTCTTGCTTGCCAATTTTCTTTTGTAAATATATGCCCAACAGCTCGTCCTTCAGCTCTCTTAGCATTTTTGCCCTTATTTTTATTACATCTCCCTTTACTTGTGGCATTCTTGCCGCTGGCGTTCCTTCTCTTGGAGAGTATGGGAAAGTATGTAGGTGGATGATGTTAAGCTCTTTAACCAAATTATATGTATTTTTAAACATTTCATCTGTCTCGGTGGGGAATCCCGCAATAACATCAGCTCCAAAGGCAATTTCTGGCCTTATGGTGCGGACTTTATTGCAGAAATCAATTGTCTGTTGCCTAGCGTGCCTTCTTTTCATTCTTTTCAAAATCATATCATCTCCAGCCTGAAGACTTAAGTGTAAATGCGGCATAAACCTACTTTCTCCAACGATCAATTCAAATAATTCATCATCAACTTCAGCAACGTCGATTGAGGAGAGTCTAAGCCTCTTAATCTCTGGCACCATGCGTAAAAGGCGCATAATCATGTTACCAAGAGTTGGTTGCCCTGGAATATCCTTACCATAATCCGTTATGTCAACCCCTGTTAGTACAAATTCTTTGTACCCCTTTTCCACAAGATTTTGAGCATATCGAATTATCTCACCCACAGGAACGCTCCTGCTATTCCCCCTACCATACGGAATAATGCAAAAAGTGCACCTATGGTTACACCCATTTTGTATTTGCAGAAAAGCTTTGGACTTATTCTCAAGACCATCGATCATTTGGTGAGCAGTATCCTCAACCGACATGATATCGTTTACCAATATAGGTTCGTGAGGAAATGCCAACTTACTGTATGTATCTCGTTGCAATTTTTCATGATTGCCGAATACAACGTCAACTCCAGGCATTTTTGCGTATTTGGCAGCAGAAATTTGCGCAGCACAACCAGTTACCATAACCTTGCAATTGGGATTATCTTTCTTTGCCTTTCTGATTGCTTGTTTAAGCTTTCTTTCTGCTTCCCTGGTAACAGCACAACTGTTAAAAATGATGGCATCTTTTATCCCAGCATCTTTTGCATGCTTTTTAATCAGCTCGCTTTCATAGATATTAAGTCTACAGCCAAAAGTTATAACCTCTAGCACCATTTTTTGCATAAAAGAAATTTGAGTAGCAGGTATGCTACTATTATTTCAGAAAAAAGTCCACCAAAGCAATAACATACTAATAATCACAAAAGTTTGTATTATACTGATGCTGACGAACCACTTCAACAAACTGTTTTTTGTTTCCAGAAACTTTTGCTCAATTCTAGTATGATGATGCTTTATCGACTCATCAAGACACTTGGATGTTACCTGATTTTTGCTATAAGCGCGAACTAACTTACATAACTTATCAATCATCTTTTTCTGTTCATCACCCCATACCAATTCACCTTCTGAGAATTTTATTTTTTTGGGCATTTTATCTCTTCCTCTGGTTACATATTGTTTTTCAAATGTAATTTGCCGGTGTTTATTAACGTAAAGGTAAAGTACATGAAATCAGTGGTATTACACTCAATTTCAAAATCTGATATCATAAATTTACCACATATATTAAAGTTTTTTTCCAATGCCATTTGGCATTCCAAATATACACCCGAAAAAGAAGCATCTCTCAATATCTGCGCTGCTTCTATATCAGTGTAAAGACCTGTTAGCGAGATTTTTAGCACTTTTTTGTTGCCAATTTCGCGCAATACCACAGCATCATCAAGAAGTGTGGAGCAGTCTTGATACTTGTTTAAAACAACAAGCTTTACTAATTTCAACCCCACCAACTGCTTCACTTCGCTTGGAGAGTTAGTGTGCGGTCTAGTTAAAATTGAAAAAGCAATATTTTTACCTGTTTTTAGGTGCTCAGTTTTTTTTATCATTTTCTTTTACCATTCTAAGAATTAAGCATATAAGTAAACGACACATAAAAATCTGCTCGCCAAAATCCATCCTCACTCTGTAGAAGTTTTTTATCGCCAACACCAAAATGATAATAAGCCGCTATATCCATGTTTATACTGCTATTCATATCTATTCCCTCAAGCTTGCTAACAAGCTGAATACATTCTGCATTGGTAGCGCAGTTAGTGTGAATGCTAAGCTCCACTTCAATTTGATATAAATTCGCCACCATGCCAAAATTATGTTTCTTGCTTATGGTATTGATTTTTATAAATGGGTATGTTGGATTCTGAGGGATATAAGTATACACTTCCTTTATCACCCCACCGAATTCATCACAACCCCTGTAAAATTGGTTCTGTCGCATCTGTGAAAATTCAGTGCAAAAAGTGAAAAGTGAAAATTTCAAAGTGCGGAAAATCGGGAGTTAAAAATTCTTAATTTTTACTTTTATTTCAAAAATTAACAGATGCGACAGAACCCTGGCGAACAGCCTCTTAATTTAGTGCTTGTAAAATTACATCCACACTCTTTGCATTTATACCTTTGCATACCCCTAATATTACCATTCTTAACGTATTTACTGCTACTGCATTTTTTACACTCTGTATTCATATTTCTATTTTCTTTGTTGCTCGCTATATTCATTTTAGCATCTTATCTATCTTATGGCAACACTCCCATATTTTGATGCAAAATCAAATTACAGACTCGTTAAGTATTGGATATGAGGTGGTCGATGCTTATTACAAAGGTTATGTTAGATATATTACCAGAGTGAATCTTTGGGAGGTTAGTATTGTGACATTCCCAGCCAATAAATTTGCAGGGATCACCTGTGTAAACTAAAAACATGGTGGGTGATAGTGGGCTCGAACCACCGACCTCTACGATGTCAACGTAACGCTCTAGCCAACTGAGCTAATCACCCTATTTTATAATGTTCCGATAATTATTCTCAAAAACAACATGGCGCAGCGTTATCTAATTTCATGGTACGCAGTCTGTGATGTTTTTTAAGCTTAATTATCGTAATACACCCTGAGTATTTTGAATATAACGGAAGACTTAGAGTATACCTTGAGTGAATATATATAAATAGTCGCGCAAGTTCAAGATTTTTAATTTTAACAACTTAAACAAAGGAGTGCATCAATGCAAACAAATGAAACAAAATCAAATAAAATAGCTGATCTTTCTACTGCCTATAAGGTGGGGAATGCTTGGGAACAGTACAAGGCCATCAACGATAGAAGAATAGAAGAGGTTGAAAAAAAGGGGGCTCCAGATCCGCTTACCATAAACCATTTAGAGAAGATTAATAAAATGATGGATAGAATGGATGAGATGGAGGCTGTGTTAAATAGACCACAGATGGGGATGCATGAGTTGAGAGAACGTGTGGAGAATCGTGAATATAAATATGCATTTTGCAATTACATCAGAAAAGGTGCGGAATCTGATATTGCAAGTCTTGAGCATAAAAACTTGAGCGAGTCTTCCGAGAGAGAGTTGGGCTATTCAGTGACTTATAAGGTTAATGAGCAAATCAGTACGTTACTTGTGCAAAATTCTCCTATGAGGCAAATATCAAGCGTGATGTCTATATCTTCTGATGCTTTAGAGCTAATTGAGGATAGAGAAGACACTTTGAGCGGTTGGTCGCAAGATTCTCTAGCTGGTATTGAGAAGGAAAAAGGGGAGTGTTGCCATAAGATAGATAAGATGCTAAAATGAATATAGCGAGCAACAAAGAAAATAGAAATATGAATACAGAGTGTAAAAAATGCAGTAGCAGTAAATACGTTAAGAATGGTAATATTAGGGGTATGCAAAGGTATAAATGCAAAGAGTGTGGATGTAATTTTACAAGCACTAAATTAAGAGGCTGTTCGCCAGAGATGAAGGCTCTGGCAGTGTTATTGTACAGCATGGGAAAAAAGTAGCTTTAGATGGCTAGGGAAATTATTTAAAGTAGCTCATACTAGCGTATATAAGTGGATAATACTGTATGCTAAAAAGATACCAAGACCAACAGTGCCGGAAGAATTGAGAGAAGTTGAAATAGATGAGATGTGGCATTTTGTAGATTCAAAAAAAACAAATTATGGATATGGAAAGCCTATAGTAGGGAGCTCAAGAGAGTTGTTGCCTGGGTGGTTGGTAAGCGTAACGTTACAACCTTTAGAAAATTGTGGAAAATCATAAGTAGAGATAATTGCAGTTATTACACAGACGATTGGTCTGTTTATTCAGAGGTTATACCTCGCCATCAACATGTTGTTGGCAAACAACATACACTCTCAATTGAGTCCAATAACTCAAACACAAGGCACAGAATTGCAAGAATGACCAGAAAAACAAAGGTAGTTTCAAAATCTGAAGAAGTTGTCGATCTTACGATTAAGCTCTGGCTACATTTTGAGGATAACAATAATTTCCTAAGTGAGCAGGGCAATTTTATATCTATCTTTGGCTAACACTCTGGGAAAAAGATACTGCTTTTACTAGATAATGTCGGCACCGTCAAGTTAAAAAAGTTGAGGTGCAAAAGGTATTGAGAGAAGAGGGAAAAAATAGTAAATTGGAGCAAAATAAAAAATAATAGAAAAACAATGGAAGAAAGAGCGAGCAGATACAGATATCCAATGGTGATAATAGGACATGCAGTTTGGTTGTACCACAGATTTAATTTGAGTTATAGAGACGTAGCAGAAGAGTTGTTATACAGGGGTATAGAAGTAAGCCATGAAACGATAAGAGCATGGTGTATTAAATTTGGAAAAAGGTTTTTAGGGCACCGTCAAGTTAAAAAAGTTGAGGTGCAAAAGGTATTGAGAGAAGAGGGAAAAAATAGTAAATTGGAGCAAAATAAAAAATAATAGAAAAACAATGGAAGAAAGAGCGAGCAGATACAGATATCCAATGGTGATAATAGGACATGCAGTTTGGTTGTACCACAGATTTAATTTGAGTTATAGAGACGTAGCAGAAGAGTTGTTATACAGGGGTATAGAAGTAAGCCATGAAACGATAAGAGCATGGTGTATTAAATTTGGAAAAAGGTTTTTAGGGCACCGTCAAGTTAAAAAAGTTGAGGTGCAAAAGGTATTGAGAGAAGAGGGAAAAAATAGTAAATTGGAGCAAAATAAAAAATAATAGAAAAACAATGGAAGAAAGAGCGAGCAGATACAGATATCCAATGGTGATAATAGGACATGCAGTTTGGTTGTACCACAGATTTAATTTGAGTTATAGAGACGTAGCAGAAGAGTTGTTATAAAGGGGTATAGAAGTAAGCCATGAAACGATAAGAGCATGGTGTATTAAATTTGGAAAAAGGTTTTTAGATATAATCAAGAAGAAGCAGAGGAAAGTAAAGGATAAATGGCATTTGGATGAGATGAGCATTAAAATTAACGGTAAATATTTTATTTTGTGGAGAGCTGTAGATGAAGATGGATATGAGATAGATGTCTTCCTACAGACCAGACGTAATAAAAAGTCTGCGATAAGGTTTTTATCAAGATTATTACAATCAAATCCAGTACCCAGAGTAATCGTGACAGATAAATTAAAAAGCTATACCAAACCTATAAAAGAAATGTGCCCTAAAACAGAGCATAGGCGCCATAAAGGATTAAATAATAGGGTTGAAAATGCACACCAACCAACACGCAGGAAAGAGAAATGCCTAATAAAATTCAAATCTCCTTCTGGGGTACAGCAAACTCTTTCTTTGATGGGAAAAATAAGGAACATATTTTCAGTAGATGTGGGCAGGTATATTAACAGTTCTAGCAAGCAAAAAGAAATGTTTTTCGAAGCTAAATCTATTTGGGATCACGCCGCTCAATCCATAGCTGCTGCATAATTTTCAAAAAGATGCTCTGTCACGCCCTTACCTCCATTAACTTGACGGTGCCGGAATAACAACTCTCATGCCCAATTCTTGGGCATGGTCAATTATGTAATTAACATCGTACCCTCTGTCGGCTAGTAAGTACTCAGCTTTCATCTCTTCAATAAGATTAACAGCCTGCTTGCAATCAGCTTCTGAGCCTTTTGTGATAATAACTTTGAGTGGCATACCATGTGAATCCACGGCAAGGTGAATCTTTGTATTGAGCCCCCTTTTGTACGACTCATATCTTGATTGCCGCCTTTTGCACCTGAAGCATGTGGATGCACTTTACTATGACTTGCGTCTATCATTAACCATTCCATATCAGGTTCTTTCACAAATATCTCCAATAAAGCCTCCCATATCCTTTTGTCTCTCCATCTGCAAAATCTTTTATGTGTATTTTTCCATCCTCCATATTCTGAAGGCAAATCTCTCCAGGGAGAACCTGTTCTTAATATCCAAAATACTGCGTTAATGAATCTTCTGTTATTATGTGCCAAACCTCCCCACGTACCTTCCCTTCCTGGTAAATGATCCTTTATCAAATCCCACATATTATCTGTTATATCATGCCTATGTAGCCCTAAATCCATTTTTACTCCTGATTTATCTTTTCTTTCATATTATACCACAAATCTCATGACGACACTATCTAGTATTAGTTGGAATATCTATAGGTTTGCTATTTATTAATTCATCGCAGAATATTATCGTTGCCATTACATCCTTCTCTGCTGCAGCGCTGTTATATTTAGTTACAGAAGAAGGGAGTGTTGCCATAAGATAGATAAGATGCTAAAATGAATATAGCGAGCAACAAAGAAAATAGAAATATGAATACAGAGTGTAAAAAATGCAGTAGCAGTAAATACGTTAAGAATGGTAATATTAGGGGTATGCAAAGGTATAAATGCAAAGAGTGTTAGCCAAAGATAGATATAAAATTGCCCTGCTCACTTAGGAAATTATTGTTATCCTCAAAATGTACCCAGAGCTTAATCGTAAGATCGACAACTTCTTCAGATTTTGAAACTACCTTTGTTTTTCTGGTCATTCTTGGGCACCGTCAAATTAATGGAGGTAAGGGCGTGACAGAGCATCTTTTTGAAAATTATGCAGCAGCTATGGATTGAGGGCACCGTCAAGTTAATGGAGGTAAGGGCGTGACAGAGCATCTTTTTGAAAATTATGCAGCAGCTATGGATTGAGCGGCGTGATCCCAAATAGATTTAGCTTCGAAAAACATTTCTTTTTGCTTGCTAGAACTGTTAATATACCTGCCCACATCTACTGAAAATATGTTCCTTATTTTTCCCATCAAAGAAAGAGTTTGCTGTACCCCAGAAGGAGATTTGAATTTTATTAGGCATTTCTCTTTCCTGCGTGTTGGTTGGTGTGCATTTTCAACCCTATTATTTAATCCTTTATGGCGCCTATGCTCTGTTTTAGGGCACATTTCTTTTATAGGTTTGGTATAGCTTTTTAATTTATCTGTCACGATTACTCTGGGTACTGGATTTGATTGTAATAATCTTGATAAAAACCTTATCGCAGACTTTTTATTACGTCTGGTCTGTAGGAAGACATCTATCTCATATCCATCTTCATCTACAGCTCTCCACAAAATAAAATATTTACCGTTAATTTTAATGCTCATCTCATCCAAATGCCATTTATCCTTTACTTTCCTCTGCTTCTTCTTGATTATATCTAAAAACCTTTTTCCAAATTTAATACACCATGCTCTTATCGTTTCATGGCTTACTTCTATACCCCTTTATAACAACTCTTCTGCTACGTCTCTATAACTCAAATTAAATCTGTGGTACAACCAAACTGCATGTCCTATTATCACCATTGGATATCTGTATCTGCTCGCTCTTTCTTCCATTGTTTTTCTATTATTTTTTATTTTGCTCCAATTTACTATTTTTTCCCTCTTCTCTCAATACCTTTTGCACCTCAACTTTTTTAACTTGACGGTGCCGTTATTCCTCCTAAAAAGAACAGAATCACCCAGAGAAAATACAATAAAGATTTATATAAAATAAGGCATATTGTAGAAAACACCTTTCTTCATCTTAAAAGATGGAGGGGAATTGCAACCAGATATGCTAAAAATTCAGCTTCTTTCCTTGCCGCAATTCAGATTAGATGTTTATCTCTTTGGCTTAAAATCTCATGACGACATTATCTAGAGATCAACTAAAATCTCAAGGATATATGAGCGAGGTATTTACTTTTGTTGATGCAAGTCACTTGATCTCCAAAGCTAATTTATGGGAAGAGCGGGATGAAGCCAGAAAACAAAAATATGAAAAACTTAACAACGAAGTCTTGCCTAAAGTCGCACATGATAAACAAGCCAAAATAGGGTGCAAGGGTGGTAGTAAATTTTGGTATGGCTATAAGAAACATGTAAGCGTAGATATTCAATCCGGAATGATCAACAAGGTTGCTATAACGCCTGCTAATGTTACCGATGCAAAGGGAGTTGCGCATGTTTTACCAAATAGTGGAGCAGTTTATGCTGACAAAGGGTATTGTGTTGCACCAGCAAAGAATGCAGCTAAAAGCAGAGGTATTCATTTTTGCGCCATCAAGAAAAACAATATGAAGCAAAAGAATTTTGACCTTGATCGATACTATACTTCCATAAGGGCTCCGTTTGAGAGGGTGTTTTCTCAAGATAATAAACGATTGCGATACATAGGAATTGCCAAAAATCAGTTTGCTGAATTTATGAATGCTATCTGCTTTAATTTAAAACGTTTAACGGTTCTTACTGCCTAAGCTCATAAAATCACGCTTCGCAGAATCAATAAAAAGCTAAAAATTACCATATCCCACCTCAAAGAAATCTTTTGAATTCTTGGGGAAACCAGTTTTTTGTTAATTTTTTTAGACCATGGTCCAAACTTCCTTAAATCAAACCATCACATTTATCCTTATTTTATCTTTCAACGCTCCCGAATATATCGGCCTTTTGCAGCTAATTCATAGGCTTTATCAGAAGGAGGCCATCCATCTCTTGGCAACACAACCCTAAAATCTTCCAATCCAAAATTGCTCATCACCCTTGCAACTGCCCCAATATTCTCAGCAAGTTGCGGGCAGACTAAAACAATACTTATTTCCACTTAATAGAACATCCAATACTTGGGATTTGCTCACCTTTAAATTCTTCCGTCTTAGCAACCTCAGACATTGCAATAAACAATTCCCTCTTCGCGTCTGGGATTACATCTTTTTTTGCTGAATCCAATCTGCCACGATACTGAAGCTCCAGCTTAGAATTAAAACCAAAAAAATCTGGTGTGCAAACAGCATCATACTTCTTGGCAACTTCCTGTGTCGCGTCAAATAGATATGGGAACTTAAATTTATGCTGCCTAGCAAAAATCTGCATGTTGTCATATGAATCATCAGGATATGCAATTGCATCATTTGAATTAATTGCCACAAACCCAACGCCTAATTTACGCAACTCATCCGCTTCTCTGACAATCTTATCGGCAATTGCTTTGACATATGGACAATGATTGCAAATAAATGCAACAACTAATCCATTCTCTCCCCTTACCTCTTCCAGGTTATAATAACCACCATCCACAGAAAGCAAATTAAAATCAACTGCCTTCCATCCTTTCTCCAGTTGTGGGGTTGTTAGTGCTACCATTTATATTCCGTTATGTTTAATTTCATTCTCATAATATAACAACTTTTAGCACAAAATCATTAAAATTTTGCACTACTTTGAGACAATCTTATCTTTGGCAATAATAAAAATTTCTGATGAGTCGCTATAACTAGCCGACGGCTTGAAAAATGAGACTTTTGAAAACCGTTCCTTCAATCTATTAAAAAACAATTTCGTTGTGTTCCCTTCAAAAAGCTTTATAACTAGATTTCCCCTCTCACCTAAAAACTCTTCGGAAAAAAGAAAAACAGCTTCCGCTAAATTCATGATGTTTATGTGATTAATACTCCTAGTACCACTTGTGGATGGCGCCATGTCACTGCATATTAAATCAAAGCCACCCCCATTTCTCAGAACAATCTCCTCCAGTTTAGCCTGTACTTCCGCAGAAGTGAAATCCCCCTGGATAATTTTCACCCTCTCTATGCTTTCAATAAGTTTTAAGTCAACCCCAATCAGCTGACAATCACTTTTCACCACCCCCTTCATATATTGCAACCAAGAGCCAGGATATGCGCCTAAATCCAAAACAAATTTGGCATTTTTTAAAACGTTGAATTTTCGATTGATCTCCTCCAGTTTATAAGCAGCTCTTGAACGCAAATTGTTCTGTTTTGCCAGCTTGCTGTATTTATCTCTGGCATTTCTATCAAGCCATCTTGCGGATGAGTTTGTCAGCTTAGCCTTATTTTTAACTTTCTTAATTATCTTCAAACAACCTTACTCTTAACAAATTTTTCATGAATCAATGACGCCACAAAATCGTTTAAACCCGTCCTTCTTTCCTTCCTTAATCTTTCAGCCCTCAGAACAGATAGCAATTTTTCTGTGCTCTGCTTAATATCCCTATTGATTATTATATAATCATACTCATGCCAATGGCTGATTTCCTCATCAGCCCTTTCCATTCTGTATTGAATGATCTCAGAATTATCTTGATTTCTGGCTTTAAGCCTTTGCAATAACGCCTCTTTAGAAGGGGGCAATAAAAACACACTCGCAACGTCTGACCTTGCTATCGCAGACAACTGCCTATGGCCTTGCCAGTCTATGTCAAACAGCACATCTTCTCCCTTTTTCAACTTGTCTAAAACCTGTTTTTTCAGCGTACCATAAAATTCTCCAAAAATTTCTGCGTATTCCAGAAATTCATCATTATCAATCTGCTTTTGGAACTGTTCCCTGGTTTTAAAGAAATAATACTTACCATCAATTTCATTTGGCCTTTTACTCCTAGTTGTGCATGAGATTGACAAAGAAATATGCTCATCTTCCTCGATAATATTCTTCGCCAACGTGGTTTTACCAGTCCCTGACGGGGCAGACAAAACCAGCATAAGTCCCCTTCGTGTTACGTTTGACATCCATGTTCGTTTAAATTTCCAATCAGCCTGAGACTATATCAACGTTTTAACTTATTTTCAATTTTATCTACAATTATTTTTTCTAAAGTGCGATTATAAAGCTTATTCATCACAACAAGCCCTGTTGGTGAAGTAACGTTTATCTCTATTAGCTTTTCAGATATTAGGTCTATCCCTGCCAAGAATATATTTTCTTCTTTTAAAAACCCACCAACAGCATTACATATGTCTTTCTCCGTTTTTGTGAGAGTTGTTGGGTATCCTTTCCCACCAAGCACCATATTGGCCCTAAATTCCTCAGAAGGAGGTATTCTGCTAATTGCTCCTATAATTTCCCCATCCATCAACATCACTCTTTTATCACCAGAACTAACGATCTCTGGCAGGTACTCCTGCACCATTAAGTAGCCGTAGGTTTTTAGTAACTGTTTGATTGTTACTTGAAAATTTTCATCGACATACTCCAACTTAAACACGCCTTCCCCACCATAATTATATAACGATTTTACGATCACCGTTTTATGTTCATGAGAAAAGCTTATAATTTCACCAATATTTTCAGTCACTATAGTATTTGGAATCAGCCTCTGGAAGTTCATAATGCTTAGTTTCTCAGAAACGTTTCTTATCGCGCGAGGATTGTTGATGATGAGAGGTTTCTGCAAGGTTTCAAGTATATAAGTGGTTGTTAAATACTGCTGATTAAATGGAGGATTTTGACGTATTAAAATGATCTGAAAATCTTCCAACAACAATTTTTGCCACCCATACTTTGTAAAAGTTTCACCCCCACAATCAAGCTCAATATAATCCCCAATTGCATATAACTTCCCGCAATCCAAAAGCAAATCCTGCGGCGAATAACAGAAAAGTTTATACCCTCTCTCCTGCAGTTCACTCGCAATTAACAACGTGCTGTCAGTTGTAAAATTTAACGTCTCTATTGGATCGATCTGAAGCGCAACTTTATTTTTGCCACCAAGGTACATATTTCATGTTATTAAGAATTTTCCAATCATTAATGCCATTCAACAACAAAAAAGCAAATACGATAACTTCAAAAATTAGCAATCATATTTCGTATTTCGCCGTGTATCACTCACATTCCAAGCTCTTTACCTACAGGAACCACAAAGTGATTCAGCAATATGGAATCGCATCATTACACTCGATATAACGTTTTATACACTACGTTTCCTTTTGTCATCATTACTTTTCTCATTGTTGTAGTTGTTAACATGCTCATTTGTTTTGGTTTCTTTTGTATTATCTGAAACCGACATTCCACTAGATAATGTCGTCATGAGATTTTAAGCCAAAGAGATAAACATCTAATCTGAATTGCGGCAAGGAAAGAAGCTGAATTTTTAGCATATCTGGTTGCAATTCCCCTCCATCTTTTAAGATGAAGAAAGGTGTTTTCTACAATATGCCTTATTTTATATAAATCTTTATTGTATTTTCTCTGGGTGATTCTGTTCTTTTTAGGAGGAATAACAACTCTCATGCCCAATTCTTGGGCATGGTCAATTATGTAATTAACATCGTACCCTCTGTCGGCTAGTAAGTACTCAGCTTTCATCTCTTCAATAAGATTAACAGCCTGCTTGCAATCAGCTTCTGAGCCTTTTGTGATAATAACTTTGAGTGGCATACCATGTGAATCCACGGCAAGGTGAATCTTTGTATTGAGCCCCCTTTTGTACGACTCATATCTTGATTGCCGCCTTTTGCACCTGAAGCATGTGGATGCACTTTACTATGACTTGCGTCTATCATTAACCATTCCATATCAGGTTCTTTCACAAATATCTCCAATAAAGCCTCCCATATCCTTTTGTCTCTCCATCTGCAAAATCTTTTATGTGTATTTTTCCATCCTCCATATTCTGAAGGCAAATCTCTCCAGGGAGAACCTGTTCTTAATATCCAAAATACTGCGTTAATGAATCTTCTGTTATTATGTGCCAAACCTCCCCACGTACCCTCCCTTCCTGGCAAATGATCCTTTATCAAATCCCACATATTATCTGTTATATCATGCCTATGTAGCCCTAAATCCATTTTTACTCCTGATTTATCTTTTCTTTCATATTATACCACAAATCTCATGACGACACTATCTAAGACTATTGCCGATTTCTTTTACCTTTTTTTCATCCTCTTTCGTGAGAGTTACAGCATTGGTTGTCACCTTAATCCCACTATCTTGAATGTCGTTAACTTTTTCTGGTTTAGTGATAACTTGTGTATCTTTTCTATTAGTTTTATCATCAACTTTCTGCGTATTGATATCTTTATCGTTGACTTTCTCTGTTCCAACACCCTTTTCTTCACCTTTTGCTTGTCCTTGACCTTTGTCTTTACCCTCAAGCAACCCCTTAACATCCACTCTCTCTAACGCCTCAGAATTAAGCTTAGACGTAGGCTTCTCAAACCATTTGTCATTAACCCAACTTTGAAGCTTACTACCATCATAAAAATGGTTTTTTGCTGCCTTTAACATTAAAAAAGCACATGCTATCAAACCAGCTGGAGGTGCTAACACTGCAAGTGCAACCACGCCCATCACCGCCGTCTGCCAAGGTTTAGGGAACTCACTCTCCGGCCTAAGTGCATTTAGAAGGTCCATTGGTTTTCTCCATAGTGCATTGTACCCCAAACTTGCCAAGCTACCCCTATTATCTTTATCATTCTCATATTCCAGAGCCTTTGTCACATTTGCATCAAATGTGGGAGCATCCATTTTATTTGCTTTGTCGGTATATTTACCATGTAATTCTTCTTTTCCACGCATATCTTGGCCATCCGTGGACCAAGAACCAACTCTTCCTGTCTGGGCAATTAATTCTTTAGACTGCTTTTCTATAGCACTTTTCAACACTGCGTCCTTCCCGTCTAACATTGTTGCCATATTATCATCGGTAATGTCTTTTGCACCAACACCTTCCAATAGATTGTCCACTCTTTTCATTATGGCATCTTTCGCCTTGCCACCTTTGGATAAAATCTCATTCGCTTGTGCATCGCTTACTCCCGCCACTTTCAATATGTTTTTTGCCAAACTCTCCTTCATTTCTGCCAAAGTGACTTTAGGCTTTATTACATCAGGGGTTTTATTTTGTGTTGTATTATTTGTATAAGGCACCTGATCCCCAGTAACATTCTGATCCTGAGTAATATTCTGGTCTTCCTTACCATTCACATCCACGTCCATCGTCGTCTTATCAGAAACTTCTAGTGTATCGTCTGCAGTTATTCTGTTGCCATAGCTTTTTTCTTCAACTTTACTTGTATCCTTATGTATATCTTGATCCTTTACACCTGTGCTGATTTTTATATCTTTTTGGAGATCATTCTTACTGTTATCGACCTGGACACCAGTTAGGTTATTGGATGGATAATTATTTGGATCTATATTTTCATTTTCTTTGGAATTAATATCCTTCCTGTTATCGGCCAAGTTATTAGTATTATTTAACGAATTCTCTCTACCTTCTTGGAGGCTATTATTTATGCTGTTCTCAGGAACATCATCAAGCGATTTACCCAACAGATCTTTAACTAACTTTGCGTACTCAGCATACTTAGTAGTAAAATCTTCTTTGTCTTCGCTCTTCCACATCTCCTCACGTGCTTTTTCAATCTTTTCCCAATCGTGTAGTTCATTTTTGTATTCAGAACGATAAAGACTAGGCGATTTCTCCGCTGCTCTCATTATTTTCTGCAACTCTGAGAAGTTATTTTCTTCTGGTTGTAATTCGACCATTATCTTGAGATTGCAAAATTTTTTGATAGATTCATCTATGTCTGTCCCATTATTTTTAAGATCCAGATCTTTAAAAGCATCATCACCACCTATTTCTTCATACAAATCCTTTGCTTTTTCGTATTTTTCATAAAACTCTGTTGGATTTTTAACCCCCTTCAATTCTGTATAAGCCTGTAAAAACTCTTCTCCTTTAACTGACTTTTCCTGTCTCCTAAAAAATGCTCCCAAATTAACCTGCTCATCTCCACCAATTTCTTTTACCTCTTTGTTTTCCTCAAGCGGTTGATTTTGTATTTCTGAAAAACCCTCATTGATTAGAGCACCCTCATCATACTTCACCGAGCTTTGGTCTTTATATTTCGCCCCCTCTTCTTCAAAGAACTCATCAATGGAGTCAACAACCTGTTTTTGTACGCCAAGCCCATCTGGAATTTTATTTAAATCCAATAAGTCGTCTTTTTCTACATTTGTTTTAGAAGGCCCTTTAAAATGATCATCAATCATATTAAACTCAACTTTCACAATCCCATCCAGATTCTCTCCAGTATCCTTTTCTTTGTATTCTTCTTCGTTGGACAAGCCTGAGTTAAGATATTCCTCTGCATCTTGCAGCTTTTTCTTGATATCCGGATTAAGTTTGTTGTACTCTTGTTCGTTGAAATCAGCTTGATTCTCTGCTGTCTTAAGCATCCAATTCAGATCAGATATCCCCACCTTAGAATTCAGGTCTTCCTCTTTTTCCTGAAATTGCTTCTCAAAGCCTGCAAAACCCCTCATGGCTTTTTCAACATCTAGCCCCTTTGGCTGTTGATCAACATCCTTACCGACATCACCTAATTTATTATATAATTCCTTCACCTTTTCATACTGTTTGAGAAATGCCTCACTTGTTTCACTCCCCTTCATCAAGTTGTAAGCCTGCAAAAATTCCTCTCCTGGAGCCACCCTTTTAGGTTCGTCTTGAACTATAGGATCATTTATCTTATCTTTGTTATCTTCCTTTTCTATCTCTATCTCCTTCTGCAACTCCTTCTCTAAATCCTTTAGTTTTTTCTCATCCTTCAGATCATCATCAAACAATACATTAATATTTTCCCAAACTTGTTCTATTTCTTCATTTTCCCCATCCACCTTCACCTTCTTTTCTATCACTTCTAATTCTTTCTTAAACCCCTCTAGATCCAAATCCTCGTTTTTTGCTAATTCCCCAAGCTCAGCATAATACTTGTAATATTTTTTTATTATACCTATATCTTGATTATTTTATACTAAATCTTCTTTCCAGGCTCTTTTAGACTCTCCATCAGCTTTTGTTGTGTATTGATCAAGTATGGTTTGAAAAAAATTTTTGCTAGCGAATTGAGCTTCGGTTTTTAGTTTATCAACATCACTTTGTTCAGCAATAATGCTAATATTTTTTATAAGACCGCTTTGAAACTCTTGTTCGTTGATCATAACCCACCCACTATAATTTGTTTAAACCACTATTTTGGAGTGTATCAGGTTAACAATCAAGATTCAAGCGAAAATTTTACCATAAGCCCCACATTTTTTGAAAAGAGCACTTATGCAGCGGGCTTTGAAATACTTTGAGTAGACAACAAATACAAAGGGCGGAGTGACGACGCAATCCACCCATAGAGAAATAACACTATACTCCTATACCAGAGCCATTAGAAACACTCTTTCGCCTTCTTTCCTCTTCTTTAGCCAAACTAGTTGACACAGAGCTTCCTGAATCACTTCTAAAGCCCCCCATACTCAAACTCCGCGCAACAGTTGAAATTTTCTCATGATCTTCCACAAGTCTAGCTGATATTGGCATCGATGTAGATGAACTAACAACACGAGCTGGAGTTTCAAAACCCTTAACAACGTCTTGCAGTGCAACCGCCTGTTCTGTTAATGCAGTTGCAGCACCCTTTGTACTTGGGTTAAGACTTGCCACTTCCTCATATGCCCCTGACGCTTTTACCACCTCTTCCACCGCTCTTGCCAATGCCCGCTGAAGATCAGCAAGCCTGGTGTCATCAACAGCCAATGAAGAGCTTCTTCTGCTCGCCATTAATGTTGGTTCTTCTATGGCAGAAGAACTCAGTGAATCTATCGCCCCCCTGCTTGAAGCCACTGTTCCTTCGCTAAGAAACCGTTCCATCTGAGTTAATGCATTGTCCAGATTGGCTGAGCGTTTTTGAGTTCTGGCGCGTGCGATTTCTGGTTCCTCCACTTCTCTCACAGCCCGATCTCTGCCCAGTAGCTGGTCGACAGAAACGCCATCCAACTCCCTCTGATTAAACTTAGGGTGGGGTTCGGCGAACCATTTTTTATTAACTCTCTCCTGTAACTTACTTCCATCATAAAGTTCATTTTTTATTGCTTTGGCCATAAAAAACACACATGCAATCACGTTAGCCGGTGGCGGCAAAACTGCAAGAGCAACAATTCCCATTAAAGCAGTTTGCCATGGTTTTGGAAATTCACTACCAGTTCTAAGTGAGTTGAGCATATCCATTGGCTTTCTGTATAAATTATAGAGGAAACTTTTACCGGTGCTTCTTTCATCCTTCGCTGTTTCGTACTCCAATGATTCTTCTGCCTTTTTATCAAATAGGGCTTCATCCATTTTATTTGCCCTGGCTGTGTATTTTTTATGTAGCTTTTCGTTTCCTCTCATGTCCTGCTTTTGGATGGACCAAGCATTCCTCCTTCCTGTTTGGGCGATAAGTTCTTCCGCCTGCTTGCCTATCTCATCCCTCAAAGCACTATCTTTACCTTGCAGCTTTTCTATCATATTGTTCTGGGTGATATCACCAATACCAATATTGGTCAGAACATTATCAACTCTTTTCATTACAGCCGTCTTAGATAGTGTCGTCATGAGATTTGTGGTATAATATGAAAGAAAAGATAAATCAGGAGTAAAAATGGATTTAGGGCTACATAGGCATGATATAACAGATAATATGTGGGATTTGATAAAGGATCATTTGCCAGGAAGGGAAGGTACGTGGGGAGGTTTGGCACATAATAACAGAAGATTCATTAACGCAGTATTTTGGATATTAAGAACAGGTTCTCCCTGGAGAGATTTGCCTTCAGAATATGGAGGATGGAAAAATACACATAAAAGATTTTGCAGAGTGTTAGCCAAAGATAGATATAAAATTGCCCTGCTCACTTAGGAAATTATTGTTATCCTCAAAATGTACCCAGAGCTTAATCGTAAGATCGACAACTTCTTCAGATTTTGAAACTACCTTTGTTTTTCTGGTCATTCTTGCAATTCTGTGCCTTGTGTTTGAGTTATTGGACTCAATTGAGAGTGTATGTTGTTTGCCAACAACATGTTGATGGCGAGGTATAACCTCTGAATAAACAGACCAATCGTCTGTGTAATAAGGGAGTGTTGCAAGATGGAATAAAGAAAGGTATAGTGGAGTGGATTACAGAATAAAGAAGAGAAAAATGTCATCAGCGCATCAAATAATAATGGTATGTTTGGATCAATTGGTTGGTAGTGAGCATCAATATCGCAAATTTAAGGAGCTGTTTAATTTTGGGGCAGCAGAGCAAGAGCTGAAGGGAATTGAATCTCCTGCTAATTATAAGGGATATGGTGTTTTACGTTTATTTAAATGCTTGTTGTTACAGTTTATGGAAGATTTGTCAGATCGTGAACTAGAAAGATATTTGAGTGACAGTGTTGCAGCCAAGTGGTTTTGTGATTTTGATTTAACCGAAGCCACACCTGATTATAGCGTTTTTAGTAGAATCCGCTCAAAGATAGGAACAAATTTGTTATCAAAAATCTTTGCCATTTTTAGAGATCAACTAAAATCTCAAGGATATATGAGCGAGGTATTTACTTTTGTTGATGCAAGTCACTTGATCTCCAAAGCTAATTTATGGGAAGAGCGGGATGAAGCCAGAAAACAAAAATATGAAAAACTTAACAACGAAGTCTTGCCTAAAGTCGCACATGATAAACAAGCCAAAATAGGGGCACCGTCAAGTTAATGGAGGTAAGGGCGTGACAGAGCATCTTTTTGAAAATTATGCAGCAGCTATGGATTGAGCGGCGTGATCCCAAATAGATTTAGCTTCGAAAAACATTTCTTTTTGCTTGCTAGAACTGTTAATATACCTGCCCACATCTACTGAAAATATGTTCCTTATTTTTCCCATCAAAGAAAGAGTTTGCTGTACCCCAGAAGGAGATTTGAATTTTATTAGGCATTTCTCTTTCCTGCGTGTTGGTTGGTGTGCATTTTCAACCCTATTATTTAATCCTTTATGGCGCCTATGCTCTGTTTTAGGGCACATTTCTTTTATAGGTTTGGTATAGCTTTTTAATTTATCTGTCACGATTACTCTGGGTACTGGATTTGATTGTAATAATCTTGATAAAAACCTTATCGCAGACTTTTTATTACGTCTGGTCTGTAGGAAGACATCTATCTCATATCCATCTTCATCTACAGCTCTCCACAAAATAAAATATTTACCGTTAATTTTAATGCTCATCTCATCCAAATGCCATTTATCCTTTACTTTCCTCTGCTTCTTCTTGATTATATCTAAAAACCTTTTTCCAAATTTAATACACCATGCTCTTATCGTTTCATGGCTTACTTCTATACCCCTTTATAACAACTCTTCTGCTACGTCTCTATAACTCAAATTAAATCTGTGGTACAACCAAACTGCATGTCCTATTATCACCATTGGATATCTGTATCTGCTCGCTCTTTCTTCCATTGTTTTTCTATTATTTTTTATTTTGCTCCAATTTACTATTTTTTCCCTCTTCTCTCAATACCTTTTGCACCTCAACTTTTTTAACTTGACGGTGCCATCGGAGTATATATACAAGTTTACTCAGAGTGTTTATATGGGAATATTTGAATAAGTTCATCCCATTCGCGCTTAGACATACCGCTAGTTTCTTGGCTTATCTTTTCCCCCCTTAACATACTTTGCAATGCCGCAACCCCTGTTTTTGACAAATTAACTGCATCTTTCCTATAATTTATAAATGCCTCGTACGCACACGGCACCCATTTTTCAACAATTCCCAGTATTGCATTGGCATACTCCCTAATTTCATACTGTGCATGAGAGTCTGCCCGCAATCTTAAGAAATGAAGTAAATTGTTCAGGTCTATTTTCCAATACCATTGTGTATAATAGTTTAACGTCAGGTTCATTCTTGCCAGCTCCCTTGCAATACCATCTTTATTTGGGTCTTTCACTTCACCTGTTTCTTCGTCCAGGTTCAGCAAGTCCATGTAGGTATCATAGCACTTCAATGCATCTTCTCTTAAAATATCCAAAACTCTCTGGGCTTTTTGTGTATCTAAGGTATTTCCTCTTCCTTGATTGTTAATTTTAGATTGAACCGCTATGTTCTCTGGATTTGGGAGGTAAAACTCTTTATCCAAAATAGAGTATCTTGCAGAATATTCATTCACATTAGCAGTTCTATGCCTTATCCACTGCCTGGCTATAAATATTGGTAGCTTTATGTGCAGCTTAATTTCACACATCTCGAATGGAGTTGTGTGGTGATGTCTCATTAAGTAATTAATCAGCCCTTTGTCCTGGCTTAACACCTTAGTGCCTTTGCCATATGAAACCCTTGCCGCTTGAACGATAGCTCCATCATCGCCCATGTAGTCAATTACTCTCACAAAACCATGATCCAATACTTTGATTGGATCAAATAATATACGCTCTAATTGCTCAACAGTAGCTCTCTTTGTTGTGAAAGTTTGATCCTTTAAAAGCTCTATTTCTTCTTGGTTTTTGTTCATATCCACACATTATTATTTTTTTATGCTTGATTATCAAAAATACTTACTATTATATTTGGGATGATAGAAAGCAGTAGTTCGCATTATAAATAAAAATCAAAAATTAGTAAAACTATAAAATGAAAGAATTGTCCAACAAACATTGGGAGAGTAAATTACAGGATTCGTTTGCGGAGCTAGTAGGAAAATTAAAGAATAATCATAATATCGACTTAGATTTAGTCACCAAAGCTTTTGATGTAGCAAGAAACGCACATAAAGGGCAATTTAGAGCATCTGGGGAGCCATATATATTTCATCCTCTGGAAGTAGCAAAAATAATAGCTGACTTAAGAGTGGACACTTCCACCATAGTAACTGCTCTTTTACATGATACTATAGAAGACACCACGTTAACATATGATGAGATAAGTGATTTATTTGGCAAAAAAGTTACTGAGATGGTTTTGGGGGTGACGAAGCTAAAAATAATAGAGAATAAGAACACAATCTTAAACAAAGAAGCCAAAAGGATAGAGAATTATAAGAATTTAATATGTGCGGTCTCAAAAGACATAATGGTATTGCTTGTCAAGCTTGCAGACAGACTTCACAATATGCAAACTCTGCATCACATAAAAAATCCTGATAAAAGAAGAAGGATTGCAGCTGAAACAATGGATATCCACTCGGCTTTGGCCGAGAGGATAGGGTTACACAGTTTTAAAAATGAGCTTCAAGATTTGGCATTTACGGAGTTATACCCCCAAGAAAAAAAGAGCATACAGGCCCAGCTAAAGAAGTTGAACAAAAATAACGCTGGGGTGGTTGAAGAGATTGTCGCAGAGCTTAATATGGTTGTGGCCAAGGCCGAATTAAGTTTCGTTAATATATCAGGTAGAGAAAAAAAACCTTGCTCTATATGGAGGAAAATCCAAAATAAAAGGATTTCTTTTGAAAACTTATCTGATATCTTCGCCTTTAGAATTATAGTGGAGGACGTAATTAGCTGTTATAAAGTATTGTATGCAATTCACAGCACCTATCACATGGTGCAAAGCGGGTTTAAAGATTACATAAGCATTCCAAAAACTAATGGTTACAAATCCATACACACCATCATCAATGGTCCTGGTGGCAGAAAAATAGAAATCCAGATCAGGACAAAAGAGATGCATGATATAGCAGAATTTGGGGTGGCTGCACATTGGTGGTATAAAGAAGGATTAATTGACAGAGAAGAAATCAACCGCTTTGCTGGCCTTAACAGCGTTGTATCGGTTGTGAATAATTCGCCAAACTCTATAGAGGTCTTAGAGAATTCCAAACTGGAAATGCGTTACCATCAGGTGTTTTGTTTTAGTACAAAAGATGAGTTATTTTCATTGCCAATAGGTGCTACACCATTGGATTTCGCATTTTATGTGCATTCGAACATAGGATTAAGATGCATAGGTGCTGTTGTGAATAAGAAAGTTGTACCTTTGGTATATGAACTGCAAAATGGAGATTGTGTTGAAATTTTATGTAGCCAAGAAGAAAAAGCTTCAGAATTATGGGAAGATATTTTAGTAACAGGCAAAGCAAAGACTAAATTAAAAAGATATCTAAATGAAAAGAAAAAGAGAAAGCTAACTAAGATAGGGGAATCAATATATAACAAGGCTTTAATTAGATTGAATATGAGTTATGATAGGGCATTAACATATTTCCCATTAAAATTACCGATCAAATATAATGATATAAACCATTTGTTTTACTTATTGGGCCAAGAAAAATTAAAGATGCGTGATGTGGTAAAGGCAATTTATGTTGAGTTGGAAAAAGAAAAAAAGCTAGATAATGTCGTCATGAGATTTGTGGTATAATATGAAAGAAAAGATAAATCAGGAGTAAAAATGGATTTAGGGCTACATAGGCATGATATAACAGATAATATGTGGGATTTGATAAAGGATCATTTGCCAGGAAGGGAAGGTACGTGGGGAGGTTTGGCACATAATAACAGAAGATTCATTAACGCAGTATTTTGGATATTAAGAACAGGTTCTCCCTGGAGAGATTTGCCTTCAGAATATGGAGGATGGAAAAATACACATAAAAGATTTTGCAGATGGAGAGACAAAAGGATATGGGAGGCTTTATTGGAGATATTTGTGAAAGAACCTGATATGGAATGGTTAATGATAGACGCAAGTCATAGTAAAGTGCATCCACATGCTTCAGGTGCAAAAGGCGGCAATCAAGATATGAGTCGTACAAAAGGGGGCTCAATACAAAGATTCACCTTGCCGTGGATTCACATGGTATGCCACTCAAAGTTATTGTCACAAAAGGCTCAGAAGCTGATTGCAAGCAGGCTGTTAATCTTATTGAAGAGATGAAAGCTGAGTACTTACTAGCCGACAGAGGGTACGATGTTAATTACATAATTGACCATGCCCAAGAATTGGGCATGAGAGTTGTTATTCCTCCTAAAAAGAACAGAATCACCCAGAGAAAATACAATAAAGATTTATATAAAATAAGGCATATTGTAGAAAACACCTTTCTTCATCTTAAAAGATGGAGGGGAATTGCAACCAGATATGCTAAAAATTCAGCTTCTTTCCTTGCCGCAATTCAGATTAGATGCTTATCTCTTTGGCTTAAAATCTCATGACGACATTATCTAATATATTTTATCACTATATTGAAAAATTGGCTGGTCAAAATATTTTTTAGAAAAAAAGTACCTGAAGATGAGTTGGATGAAAGTACTGTCCTGTATTTTGCTGATTGCTGTTTCCCTGTTAAGAACGACCAAGCCGTAAAGTTACTGAATAATGGGATGAGTTATTCCGTTCACAGATCAATATGTTTAAAAAGTAGTAATCCAAGTGATC
This sequence comes from Candidatus Bandiella woodruffii, assembly GCF_034359465.1. Taxonomy (NCBI): domain Bacteria; kingdom Pseudomonadati; phylum Pseudomonadota; class Alphaproteobacteria; order Rickettsiales; family Candidatus Midichloriaceae; genus Candidatus Bandiella; species Candidatus Bandiella euplotis. The sequence continues at coordinate 173,026 of NZ_CP110820.1, forward strand.
CGCAACAAAAAAGCACAAACTTCAACTGGGATGTGTGCAAGAAAATCAAACTCTATAAGTCTAAAATTGCTGTGCTAATAGAAAATGAAATTGGTAATCTAAAAACAGTGATAGATTGCATTGTGTGTATGAGAATTAATATTTTTAGCATCAATACGGCCAATATATTTGAGGATTTTTTTGAGTGCACTATAGTGGTTGAAATAGAGGATTTAGTAGTGTTGAACAGGCTGCTTGATGAGCTTGGAGAGTTGCAAGCTGTATATTCGGCTGTAAGGTATTTAGAGAGTTAGAGTTTTGGCTAAGGTTCAAAAATTATTTTTTCAGTCAGCCAGTCAGTATGAGGAGGGCGATTATGTAATTCACAGGGATTGTGGTATAGGCAAATTCCTGGGGTTAAAAAAAATTTCTATACAAAATATACATAAGGAATTTATTGCGCTTGAGTATTTAAATGCAGACAAGTTATATGTCCCAATTGAACATATAGAACTGATTTCAAAATACAGCTCAAATAGTCACAAACATATTGAGCTAGACAAATTGGGTAGCAAATCATGGGGAGCTAGAAGACAAAAAGTTAAGCAAAAAATCAAAGAGGCAGCAAAAGAGCTAATAAAACTCGCTGCTTTGCGGATGGGTAAAAAAGCTCCAATCCTGGAAAAATGTGATGTAACTTATGAAAAATTCTGCAGAGAATTTCCCTTCCTGGAAACCAAAGATCAGTTAAATGTAATAGAAGAAGTTATAAATGATTTAAAATCCACAAAACCAACGGACAGATTAGTCTGCGGCGATGTGGGGTTTGGCAAGACGGAAGTGGCGCTAAGAGCTGCTTGCGTCGCTGTTCTTGGTAAAAATAAGGTGCAGGTTGCTGTGATTGTCCCATCAACTTTGTTGGTGATGCAACATGAAAAATTATTTAGAGAGAGGTTTTTTGAGTTCCCGGTTAATATTTGTACTATCTCAAGATTAAACTCAAAGCAAGAGTCTGAGCATTTTAAAGATTTATGCAGATTGGGCAAAGTTGACATCGTTATAGGCACGCATGCACTGTTGGCAAAAGACGTTAAATTTAACAATCTTGGTTTATTAATCATAGATGAGGAGCAGCACTTTGGAGTTTTTCAAAAAGAAAAATTGAAAAATTTAAATAGTAACGTTCATATCGTTTCGCTATCTGCGACTCCGATTCCAAGAACTTTGCATCTTTCATTGTCTGGCGTAAAAGACTTAAGTGTCATCGCCAGCCCCCCTTTAAAAAGGAAACCCATAACAACCTACATATTGCCTTTTGACGAAACAACTCTGAAAGAAGCAATAGTACAAGAAATCAAGAGGGATGGAAAAGTAATTATCGTCACACCAAGAATCAGACATATTCCAGAACTGGAAAAACTAATGGATAAAAATTTGCCAGAAATAAAGCGCATTTCCCTGCATGGAAGCCTTCCTCCTGATGTAATAAAAAGTCATATTAGTTCATTCAAGCAAGGGACGTATAAAGTCCTAATTTGCACACAGATTGTTGAATCAGGCCTGGATATAGAGGGGGCAAACACCATAATCATAGATAGGGCAAACATGTTCGGTTTGGCGCAACTTTACCAGATTAGAGGGCGCGTAGGAAGAGGGGATAAACAAGCTTATGCGTATATAACATACCAACCAAAAGTTAAATTAACAAAATCTGCTAGCGCAAGACTTGATGTGATGCGAAGCCTTGAATCTTTGGGCAGTGGTTTTGATATAGCAGCTGCAGATATGGATATTAGAGGATATGGAAACTTATTGGGGGAAGAACAAACCGGGCATATCAGGGATGTGGGAATGGAGTTATATCAAAAGATGCTAGCGCAGGAGATACAAGATGCTAAAAATTCTGAAGATACTGCTATCCCAAGCCATGAAGATTTTATGCCGAATGTAAACCTTAAGGTATCTGCATTAATCCCAGAAAACTATATCGATAATCACCAGACCAGATTGAATTTTTATAAAAAATTTGCAGAGATTCACGAGGGGGAGGAGCTGGAGGAGATATATCGAGAGCTGGTTGAAAATTTTGGGCCAATTCCGCAAGAAGTGGAGAACTTAGTACTTGTAATGCAGATTACAGAACTTGCAAAAAACGCATATGTTGAAAAGGTTGATGAAACACAGATAGGCTTTTATCTTAAGTTTCATCAAAACAAACCAAAAAATGTAGAGAAAATTATCACCATCATCAAAGATGGAAAGCATAAATTAAATTTCGCTGGGGAACATAAACTGTTTTTGGAGAGAACTGCATGTTCAACAGATGAGAGCAGCTATATGATGCTTAAACATGTTCTACAATTATTAAGTTAATCCTGTTCCTTGAAATTGAAAATTTACTTTATATATTCTGTTGCATACATAAACTTATTGATTTTGAGGTAAAAATGAAATTTCAACCATTACATGATAGGGTTCTAGTTGAAAGACTGGACCAAGAGAGTAAAACAGAAAGTGGTATTATTATTCCGGATACCGCTAAGGAAAAACCTATGCAAGGGCGCGTTATAGAAGTGGGTTCTGGCACAAAGGATGAAAAGGGTAATATCGTATCTTTAGACGTTAAGGTTGGGGATAAAGTTTTATTCGCAAAATGGGGCGGCACTGAAGTGAAGCTTGAAAACAAGGAATATTTGATTATGAAAGAATCAGATATTTTAGGGATAATAAAAGAATAATTATATTAAGAGGTTGAATATGACAAAAATAATTCATACAGGTAGCGAAGCAAGAGACAAATTGCTAAAAGGGATTAAAATTTGTGCAGATACAGTAGGTGCAACTTTAGGGCCAAGAGGTCGAAATGTGGTGATTGAAAAATCTTTTGGGGCTCCAAAGATCACAAAAGACGGCGTTACTGTCGCAAAAGAAATCGAACTGGAAGATAAGCTAAACAATCTTGGAGTTCAAGTACTAAGGGAAGCCGCAAACAAAACTAATGATAGGGCTGGCGATGGAACCACCACTACAGTAGTACTTGGTGAGGCAATAACACGTGAAGGTATTAAAGCTGTGACTGCTGGAATGAACCCTATGGACTTAAAAAGGGGTATTGAAGCAGCAAGTGAGAAGGTACTTCAGGCAATCAAATCCGCTTCTAAAAATATTTCTTCATCGGAAGAAATAGCACAGGTAGCAACAATCTCAGCAAATGGTGACGCTGACATTGGTGACAAAATTGCTAAAGCTTTCGAAAAAGTTGGCAAAGATGGAGTTATTACCGTTGAAGAAGCAAATAAAAGCGATGAATTTGAAGTTGAAATTGTTGAAGGTATGAACTTCGATAGAGGTTATTTATCACCATACTTCATCACAAATTCTGAAAAAATGACATGTGAGTTAGAGAATGCATATGTGTTATTATTCGAGAAAAAAATCAGCAATATCCAGCAAATGTTGCCATTGCTTGAAGCAGTGGTGCAATCTGGCAAACCATTGGTGATTATTGCCGAAGATGTTGAAGGTGAAGCTCTTGCAACACTTGTTGTGAATAAATTAAGGGGAGGTTTGAAAATTGCCGCTGTTAAGGCGCCTGGCTTTGGGGATAGAAGAAAAGCAATGCTTGAAGATATTTCGACAGTGATTGGGGGTCAGCTTATTAGCGAAGATTTAGGACAAAAACTTGAAAACGTTACAATCCAAGACCTTGGTAGTGCCAAAAAAATTATAATCTCCAAAGATGATACCACAATTGTACATGGCGCTGGCGACAAGAAAGATATCGATGCAAGATGTAAGCAAATTAAAGCTCAAATCGCTGAAACAAAATCTGACTATGACAGAGAAAAACTTGAAGAAAGGCTGGCTAAATTAGCAGGTGGAGTTGCAGTTCTTAAAGTTGGTGGCGTGACCGAAGTTGAGGTGAAAGAGAAGAAAGATAGGGTAGAAGATGCATATCATGCAACAAAAGCAGCTATAGCAGAGGGTATCGTTCCTGGTGGGGGTTGCACGTTGTTGTATGCGTCTAAAGTGCTTGAAGGTATGAAAGGTAAAAATGCTGATGAAACTGCAGGAATAGACATCGTAAAGAGGTCACTGTCTGCTCCAATCCGCAAGATACTTGAAAATGCTGGTGTTGAAAGCTCTATGATTGTTGGGAAACTATTGGAACAGAGTAAAAACACCATGATATATGATGCGCAAAATCATGAAGTGGTTGATGCTTTCAAAAAAGGTATTATCGACCCTACAAAAGTAGTGAGAAACGTATTGCAAAGCGCTGTTTCAGTTGCATCATTATTAATCACCACAGAGGCAACTATCACTGAAAATCCTGAGAAAAAAGAAGCTGCAGGAATGGGCATGCCGGGTGGTATGGGCGGTATGGGTGGTATGGGAATGTAATTCATCCCCCTATTAAGTTACTATCAAACTAACAGACTTCCTGCGAAAGTTCACCCTTATTGCGGGAAGTCTGTTATTTAAAATCGCTAAGCGCTCTTTAATCAGCTCTTGGAATGCATGAAGTTGATAACACAAGCACAAATATTATCAATATTGAAATAACATATGTCAGAGGCAATATGGTACCGTTAAAAGAGTATCCTATAATTGCCACAGCAATTGCGACGGCACCGTCAAGTTAAAAAAGTTGAGGTGCAAAAGGTATTGAGAGAAGAGGGAAAAAATAGTAAATTGGAGCAAAATAAAAAATAATAGAAAAACAATGGAAGAAAGAGCGAGCAGATACAGATATCCAATGGTGATAATAGGACATGCAGTTTGGTTGTACCACAGATTTAATTTGAGTTATAGAGACGTAGCAGAAGAGTTGTTATAAAGGGGTATAGAAGTAAGCCATGAAACGATAAGAGCATGGTGTATTAAATTTGGAAAAAGGTTTTTAGATATAATCAAGAAGAAGCAGAGGAAAGTAAAGGATAAATGGCATTTGGATGAGATGAGCATTAAAATTAACGGTAAATATTTTATTTTGTGGAGAGCTGTAGATGAAGATGGATATGAGATAGATGTCTTCCTACAGACCAGACGTAATAAAAAGTCTGCGATAAGGTTTTTATCAAGATTATTACAATCAAATCCAGTACCCAGAGTAATCGTGACAGATAAATTAAAAAGCTATACCAAACCTATAAAAGAAATGTGCCCTAAAACAGAGCATAGGCGCCATAAAGGATTAAATAATAGGGTTGAAAATGCACACCAACCAACACGCAGGAAAGAGAAATGCCTAATAAAATTCAAATCTCCTTCTGGGGTACAGCAAACTCTTTCTTTGATGGGAAAAATAAGGAACATATTTTCAGTAGATGTGGGCAGGTATATTAACAGTTCTAGCAAGCAAAAAGAAATGTTTTTTGAAGCTAAATCTATTTGGGATCACGCCGCTCAATCCATAGCTGCTGCATAATTTTCAAAAAGATGCTCTGTCACGCCCTTACCTCCATTAACTTGACGGTGCCATTTTAATGCTCATCTCATCCAAATGCCATTTATCCTTTACTTTCCTCTGCTTCTTCTTGATTATATCTAAAAACCTTTTTCCAAATTTAATACACCATGCTCTTATCGTTTCATGGCCTACTTCTATACCCCTGTATAACAACTCTTCTGCTACGTCTCTATAACTCAAATTAAATCTGTGGTACAACCAAACTGCATGTCCTATTATCACCATTGGATATCTGTATCTGCTCGCTCTTTCTTCCATTGTTTTTCTATTATTTTTTATTTTGCTCCAATTTACTATTTTTTCCCTCTTCTCTCAATACCTTTTGCACCTCAACTTTTTTAACTTGACGGTGCCTGCCAGAGCCTTCATCTCTGGCGAACAGCCTCTTAATTTAGTGCTTGTAAAATTACATCCACACTCTTTGCATTTATACCTTTGCATACCCCTAATATTACCATTCTTAACGTATTTACTGCTACTGCATTTTTTACACTCTGTATTCATATTTCTATTTTCTTTGTTGCTCGCTATATTCATTTTAGCATCTTATCTATCTTATGGCAACACTCCCTTATAAATAAAGAAACCAGACTTTCTGTATTAGTAAGCCAATACGGAATAATTGGTAAGAAAAGGAAAAATATACCAATCGCTACAGCAGTTATTTTTAAAGGATGATACTTTTTCACAAAACTTATCATCAATATGCCCATTACTATAGTGCATGAGGAAACCTTTAGATTCTGATTAATCACTTTAGCAGCAGTCATACCTAAAGATTCTTTCATGAACCCACCAAGATATACATAAGTAGTATGAACAGACACTGCTACAATCATTGCGGTAAAAATATAACCCAATAATGCTCTTTTATCTATTTTTTCCTTATAAACAGAGAGGGGGTATTCAATCCCTAAGTTTTGTTTAAGCACCTCAGTTTTAATTTTCATTCTGCGTTTAAAATCAGAAAAGTCAGGTGTTTCTCTTAATCTTATTCTTGCAAACAAGCCAATCACAGCTATAACTGCTCCAATGTAAAATGCTAATCTCCAATTAAGGCCTGCTGAAATAGAAAACAAAGCAACGGCCAGAGCAAACATGCCACCTAATCGTGCAGCAATGGCAAGCACTCCACATGCCATGCCATATATCTGTGAGGTGGCTTAAAAATTTCCGATAAATAAAGTGACGCTCCCATCACTTCTCCCAATGATGAAAACCCCTGTAACATTCTACATACCATCACTATAATCGTTGCTGTTATGCCTATTTCTGCATAAGTTCCTACTGTTGCCATCATCAGGCACGATGTAGCCATGATTAATGTGGTGATAACTATAGTTGCCTTTCTACCAATCTCATCTCCGATCCATCCAATGACAAACCCTCCAATTGGTCTTAAAACAAAAGTCATAACAATAGCTAAAGCCCCCATTAGTTTAGCAGTAGTTGGATTGTCTTGCGGGAAGAACAGTCCATTCAAAAGAACGGCCATATGAACGTATAGCATTAAGTCAAAGTACTCAAGAAAAGTACCAATTGACAGAAGGGCTACGGCTTCTTTTTGCTGTCTGCTCAACTTACTGGCGTTGTTAGTCATATTTCTTCCTATATCATGTTAAAAAGAAGCCTTTTAACGCTCAATATTACGCCACTTCAAACATTAGACACAACACACCCTAATTTCTCAATAATACTTCACATTTGCTTCCGGATACAACTATACATAAGTTTGACATAAATTCAACCATCATTTTATATTTTGATAGCTACTGTTAATCCCTCATTTGTTGGGAAAATCAGACTTCTATATTTTTCCGTATCGCTAATTTCCATGTTAAATTTTTTCATAGCTTCTTGCATCTCACCGGGTTGACTGTCATATACCCCACCAAACAGCAAAGTATTATCGGCTATTATTAACCCTCCTTTTCTTAATAAAGTATAGGATAAATTCAGGTATGCTGGATAATCGACTTTTTTCGCATCTATAAAAACTGCGTCCAATTGATAGTCCAGCTCTAAACCTTTCAGATAGGTGGCTCCATCTGCGTTAATTGTTATAATTTTATCTTTAAATTTGGTGGTGGCGAAATTTTTCTTTGCGATTTCAAAATTTTCTTTACTCTTTTCAATGGTAATAACTTTGCCGTCCTCAGGAAGAACAGATGCAATCCAACAACATGAGTAACCAACCAAGGTTCCAATTTCAAGGACATATTTTGCCTTGTGAATCGCCAATATCATGCTAACTAATTTGCCTTCTTCTGGGCTTAATTGTATACCTTTTTTCTCCCCAGCTGTTTGAAAAACATCTGAAAAAGCTGCCTCTTCTTTGCAGTATAGTGACCTTATGTATTGCTGTCTTTTTGTTGTGTCTTCAGTCCGTGCCATTACTTATATTTTAATCCATTTTTTGAATAGTGAAACTATACCATATATAATTTGCAGAAATTTTCAATCTTTGCTAGTCTTCGAAAAATAAACAATGTCGTTGGATTGATGCAAGATATAGCCAAACTACACAAAGATTTAATTGAAGATCAAAGTCTAAAGATGATTATCGAGGAAATTGAAGAAAAAAACGGGGAGCTATCGGTGAAAATTCGCGCTGAACACTTAACAACTTTTTTGTTCCAAATGCGTGATGGGATGCAATATTTATTCAAAGTATTACTGGATGTGTGCGCAGTTGACTACCCAGGTAACGACAAAAGATTTGTTATAGTATATCACCTATTAAGCATAGAGCATAACTTGCGAATAAGAGTAAAGGTTTGGGTAAATGAGGATGATTTTGTACCAACAATCAAAGATATATTCAGCTCATCTCACTGGTATGAAAGGGAGGTATGGGATATGTATGGCATTTTGTTTATTGGTAATGATGATTTAAGGAGGATTTTAACTGATTATGGCTTCTCGGGATATCCTATGAGGAAAGATTTTCCACTAACTGGTTACGTGGAAGTCAGGTATGATGCTGCCAAACAAGGCGTGGTGTATGAAAGTGTTAAGTTAGCACAAGAATATAGAAATTTTGACTGTAAAAGCCCATGGGAAGGCGAAGATTATATATTGCCTGGTGATGAAAAAGCAAGTAAGTAACCGATTCCAAAAAATAGTCACAAAGTGTAACAACTTAATAAGCTCAGTTGGACAAAAAAGCCATAATCTTTTTTTGCAATTACACCACTGTTGTAATAGTTCTCCGTATGCAAGACTTATGCGTTTGCATGAGCCTGTTGGTATTTTGTTGGTTTTGCTCCCAGTCCTTTGGGCTTTGGTTGCCGCTTCTTCAAATGTTTTTCAGTTTATGTTGTGGCTACCCATCTTCATTATAGGTGCAGTGGCCACACGAAGTGCTGGATGCATATTGAACGATATTGTGGATCGGGAAATTGATAAGTATGTTGAAAGAACTAAAAAGAGACCCCTTACAAATGGCGAACTGTCAGTTATTCAGGCTAAAAAATTTGTTATTATCCCTGTTGGCGTGTCACTTATCATATTGTTATTTTTACCAATCAAAGCAATATTTTTTGGGATTTTGGCGGGGGTGCTTACTGCACTGTATCCTTTCGCAAAGAGATATAGTAATTTTCCACAAATTTTTCTTGGACTTATTTTTAATTTAGGCGTGTTTATTGCATGGTTTACGATCCAAGATTATTTATCCTTTGTTCCAATTTTAATTTATATCGCAGCCGTGCTTTGGACAATAGGCTATGATACAATTTACGCACATCAAGATAAGCAATATGATAGAAAAATCGGCGTGAAGTCCATGGCAATTACTTTACAAAACCAAACTAAAGAAGTAGTGAGATACCTATATAGAATGGCAATATTGCTATTGGGATTGGCTGGTTTAAACTTAAATCTTAATGCTGTTTTTTTTCTTTTGATATTTTTGGTATCATTAAAGCTGAATGAACAAATTGATGATGTTGAGCTTGACTCGCCAACGGACTGCAAAAATAAGTTCTACAGCAATGTTGATTACCAGCTAATAATCCTCTTAGCTTTTACGCTGGGCGAGATATAGCGCAATAACTGACGATGCTAATCCTTGGAATTATCTGATTTTAAGGCTTGCAAGCCCTATCAAAGCAAATATTATCGCTAAAATCCAAAATCTAATCACTATAGTTGGTTCAGACCATCCAATTTTTTCAAAATGATGGTGTATTGGCGCCATTTTAAATATTCGTTTTCCCCTCAGTTTAAAAGAGTATACTTGTAAGATAACAGAAATGGCTTCAAAAACAAAGACAAACCCAGTTATAAACAGTATAATCTCGTGTTTTGTAATGATACTGATAATTCCAACCACAGCGCCCAAAGCAAGACTGCCAGTATCTCCCATAATGACTTTTGCAGGGGGTGCATTATACCATAAAAACCCCAATCCTGCACCAATCAAAGCTGAACAAAACACCATGATTTCTCCAGAATTCTTTATGTAAGCAATCTTTAAATAATTAGCAAACACAATATTCCCAGTTAGGTATGCAATTATGGCAAAGAATGCGGATATTATGATAATTGGACCTATAGCCAATCCATCCAGCCCATCAGTAAGATTAACAGCATTAGACGAACCAACAACAACGCACATAGTAAAAATAAAATAAAACACCCCCATATCTAGCATTAAGTTTTTAAAGAAAGGGAAAAATATTGTGGTAGAATGGTTTGCAGTGCTGATCTTACTAACCGTAAAAACCACTATAAGGCTTAAAATCAACTGCAAAGAGAACTTCAACTTAGCTGATAAACCTTTGGAGTTATTAAACTTTAGCTTCTTGTAATCGTCAATCCCGCCTATCAAACCAAATGCTATCAAAGCGAAATTCAATAGCCAAATATAACTATTACCTATATTTCCCCATAATATGGTAGATGCTAATACTGCCAATATAATTAGTATCCCGCCCATGCATGGAGTCCCCTTTTTAATTATAAGATGGTTCTGCGGACCATCTTCCCTAATGGGTTGCCCATGCTTCTGAAATGATGAAAGAAAACTTATAAATCGACTACCAAAAATTAGCATGATTAAAAAAGAGGTAAACAACGCTGCCCCACTTCTGAATGTAATGTATTGGAACACATTGAAAAATGATGAATATTTTATTAAGAAATCAGCAATAATTTGTAACATAAGCCTTCTACTCTACTTTCTGGATTATATAATTGTATAGTAATGTATTTGGATTAAAACTTGTAAATTTGCAACTAATTTCAAGCTGAATTAATTCATTCATTATCTGGATCGCATTCCCATAACTCATATTATTGCACATCTCAACAAGAATGGCTTTTTCCTTGAAAAATACTGGTGGCCTTAGATTGTTAATAATTGCATCTGTCTTGATTTTTTTATCTTGCTCCTCTTTCTTTACATAAAGTACTTTGGCAAATTGATTTTGCAACATCCTTATAACACTAATGTAGTTAATCCCCTCACCTTCCATTCTTCTTAGCTGCTCCAGCATTTTCTTCTGATCTTTAAATACAATACTTGAACATAAGTTGATACAGGAAAAGTCCTTAACACCCGCCAAAATTTTTTCAATAATTTCAATTGTTAATTCTTCCTCCCCCAAATATTGGACCATTTTTTCAAGCTCATTCTGTGCCAAAAGAACGTTGTCCGGCAGATAATTGACTATAATCTGTGGGATCTCTCTTTGATACCTCACCCCGTGGCTCTTAAGAAATTTGTCAACAAAAATGGTCATGTACCTAACATCCAGTTTATAGCAGCTAATAAGACATGTATTATTAAGAGACTCTAGTTCCTTATATGTTTTCGAGGATTTCTTCAGCCCATCTCCCTGTATGATCAACAAATAATCGCTATTTCTGCTTTTTATAACTTCAAGCATTTCTTTCTTTATGGTATCACCCGCACTTTTTATTATAATAGCCTTTTTTTGCGAAAATAATTGTAGTGATTGCAAGCTATTTCGTAATATGGAAACGTCTTTTTGCAAATCACTATAATGAAATGTGTCTGTATAATATTTCTCATCACCAAAATACTTTTTTAGCAGCTTATCAGTTGCACACACCACTTGGCCAAAATCATCACCCACAAGCAAAAAACAATATGCAGTTTCAGATTTGGCTATATAGTCATCTATTTGAGCAAAATTTATATTCATACGTAAGATGGGAGAGTATAATTCTTGGGGGATTTTGTGAATATCTCATGCCCGTCATCTGTAACTCCAATTGTGTGTTCGAATTGTGCAGAAAGTGAGTTATCCTTTGTTACAACCGTCCAACCGTCTTGTAATAAATGTGTTTGATATCCCCCAACGTTTATCATTGGTTCAACTGTGAAAAACATGCCCTTTTGCAGAATTAAATCGTTCTTTTTGTCATAATAATGCAAAACGCTAGGTGCTGTATGGAACTTTCTCCCTATTCCATGCCCACAGTAGTCTCTTACGGTAGAATACCCAAAGCCTTCAATATATTCCTGAATTGTCCTACCAATTTCATAAAGCGGAACACCTGGTTTTATAATCTCAATACCACGCATCATTGCTTCATATGTGAAGTTCACCAGTCTTTTCGCCTTCAATGAGATTTTTTTGCCCACAAAATACATTCTGCTTGTGTCACCATGCCAGCCATCTAATATGACAGTAACATCTATATTTAGTATATCGCCTTCCTGCAGCTTTTTATCCCCTGGTATTCCATGGCAAACAACATGGTTAACTGAGGTGCAAATTGACTTTGGGAATCCTCTGTAATTCAATGGAGCAGGAATCGCTTTATTCTCAATGATTTTGTCATGACATAATGTATTGAGCTCATCAGTAGTAATACCTGGCTTTACATAATCAGTAATATAGTCAAGTACTGAAGCAGCTAATACCCCTGCTTTTCTCATACCTTCAAAATCTTCTTCTTGATGGATTATTACATTGTTCTCGTATTTCATGCGTTTTTATTGTAGAATTGGTCAGTAGTAAAAAGTCATTTATTATATGACAGAGCACATCAGCCACTTAAAGCAAAAAGTGTTATCATCAGTTATTGGGATACTACCTTATGAACCTTTTGATGGCAATATAATTTCTAAAGCTTGTGCAGATATGGGGCTTGAGCCACAATATGGAGATTTACTTTTTCCCAATGGAAGGATGGGGGTGCTTGAGATGTTCCGGGATAGCATAGACCAACAAATGACAGAAAGAGTTAATAATGAGCTTGAGCAAATAAACAGCATAACTTCCAGAATATATGAGGCAATAAAAATTAGGCTTGAAATTCTAGCTGAATATAAAATTGCCATTTCTAAAATCAATACGTTCTTTAGTACTCCATGGAACCATCATAAGCTTTATCCATACACCTGGCATAGCATTAATTTGATATGGAGAGTTGCTGGTAAAGACAAATCTACAGACTTTAATTATTATACTAAAAGAGGATTGTTAACAGCTATATATTTATCAACCGTGTTGTATTGGATTTCGGATGATTCAGAAGATTTTAGTGATACACAAAACTTCTTAAGAAGGAAACTACGCTTGGTAGGAAAGATAGGTGGGAAAATACACTCCTTACGAAGATCAAGGAAACGTGGCTGAGTATACTCCGATAACTTGAAAAATTGGCGTCGTCATACTTCGGATTTCGCATAACGTTTAGGTACATATGTACGCGCCTCATGCTCATCGCTTGTATTCCTAGCTCTTTTCCAAGTTCTCTCTCGTCTATAAATTTGCCAACCCCTGATTTACTAGAGGTATATACGTTGCTTTTGAAACCAGAGAATCTAAATTGATTTCGTTATAAACTCAAAATTCAAATTTAAATTTTTATTGACATAAAAGTTATTATGTAATCCAATGTCATGTAGTAATAACTAGGGGCTGTTATGGATAAAGACTACTATTCAATTTTAAAGTTCAGAGTGTTAGCCAAAGATAGATATAAAATAAGGCATATTGTAGAAAACACCTTTCTTCATCTTAAAAGATGGAGGGGAATTGCAACCAGATAGGCACCGTCAAGTTAATGGAGGTAAGGGCGTGACAGAGCATCTTTTTGAAAATTATGCAGCAGCTATGGATTGAGCGGCGTGATCCCAAATAGATTTAGCTTCGAAAAACATTTCTTTTTGCTTGCTAGAACTGTTAATATACCTGCCCACATCTACTGAAAATATGTTCCTTATTTTTCCCATCAAAGAAAGAGTTTGCTGTACCCCAGAAGGAGATTTGAATTTTATTAGGCATTTCTCTTTCCTGCGTGTTGGTTGGTGTGCATTTTCAACCCTATTATTTAATCCTTTATGGCGCCTATGCTCTGTTTTAGGGCACATTTCTTTTATAGGTTTGGTATAGCTTTTTAATTTATCTGTCACGATTACTCTGGGTACTGAATGTGCGCCGGGCATGAGGTAAGAGCAAAGGGTTCAAGTCCCTTATGGGCTGAGATAGAGCGGTCCATTAGCTGAGGCAAGGTTAACTTCGTGAGGAGTTGGCTGAAGGAAGCTGACGGCAAAGTAAGGCTGAAACGAACAGAAACTTGGTAGTAGGCCGTTATAACTGGGCAACCTAGCATTAACTGGAATAGCCCGCCTCTATGCGGAAGTGTATAGCGGTAAACCAAGTTCAGCCTTATGGAGGTCTTGCATCTTACCCCGGGAGGCCTTTTATCTAGCTTGAGTATAAGCTACTTTGCTAGCAATAGTAGAGGACAGGATAAAAGGAGTCAGCAGAAGGCATAGTACTTAAGAGAATCGGTACCTCTCTTGAGGAAGGCCTGAATTAGATTTGTTAGGTACTGGAATTTTAATTTTGGAGTTATATGGTAGCAAAAGATAGCAATACCATCCACGGAGGGAGTGTTTTAAAAGGGATAGGAAAGAAGAAAAGAATGTGATATAAGGAGAGGGAAGGAAAAAAAAGAAAGGGAAAAATGGAGAAAATAGAATGTAAATATTGCAAAGGGAAAGGGGTATCAAAAAATGGATATGCAAGGAAAAAGCAGAGATACAAATGTAAGAGTTGTAATAAAAACTTTACAGAAGGAGATGGTAGGAAGAATTGGAAATATGGTAATAAAGAGAGGAGCATGGTGATAAAGATGTATCTAAATAACTGCGGAATTAGGAGGATAGCTCACATATTAAATATCCCGTTAAGTACAGTATTTTATTGGATCAAACAAGCAGGGAAAGTAGTAGATGAGATGGTGACGAATCAAAAGATAGAGGGAGATAAGAGGCGTATAGAGATATTAGAGATGGATGAGCTATATACATACGTCAAAAAAAAGAGAATAAAACAAGAATATGGACTGCTGTCGATAGGGACAGATTCAAAACTGTTGCGTTTAAAGTAGGTTCAGGTGATAAAGAAAATTACGTAGATTTAGCTCGTGAGCTAGGAGAAAAATACCAAATTCGTTATATGTGTACAGATGGGTATGAGGTCTATTGTCATTATAAAATTGCTCAAATACATCTGCAGACAAAGTCTGAAACTTGTTTGGTTGAGAGCTTCAATTCCTCCTTAAGGGATATGCTTGCTAGATTAAATCGCAAGACTAAACGCTTTAGCAAGTGTTCTGAAATGCTAAGATTATCCCTTGTTTTATTTTTTAACAAAGCTTTAGCTCTTTCTATCTATTTATGAACACTCCCGTTAATTTTAATGCTCATCTCATCCAAATGCCATTTATCCTTTACTTTCCTCTGCTTCTTCTTGATTATATCTAAAAACCTTTTTCCAAATTTAATACACCATGCTCTTATCGTTTCATGGCTTACTTCTATACCCCTGTATAACAACTCTTCTGCTACGTCTCTATAACTCAAATTAAATCTGTGGTACAACCAAACTGCATGTCCTATTATCACCATTGGATATCTGTATCTGCTCGCTCTTTCTTCCATTGTTTTTCTATTATTTTTTATTTTGCTCCAATTTACTATTTTTTCCCTCTTCTCTCAATACCTTTTGCACCTCAACTTTTTTAACTTGACGGTGCCAATGTAAACACCAACAAAAGTTGATGAATATCATATTAAACAAAGCTAAACAGGAGAACAAAGAGCTGAACATTCCGATGATAAGAAAAGCCATTACATTTGCTAAGAAATGGCATGCTGGACAGAATCCTCGAGACAATGGGGAACCGTTTTATTCCCACCCGTTTGCAGTTGCTGAGATTATGACAGAATTTTATTTAAAAACCGATGTAATAATAGCTGCAATACTTCATGATGTTGTGGAGGACAGTGACTGCACGGTTGAGTTGATAGAAAAAGAGTTCAATCCACGTGTTGCCCAAATTGTTTGCAGATTAACCAATAAAAAACAGGTTGAGAATGGTAAAACAATTGAAAAGCTGAGTTTAAAAGAAGTGGTGGATAAACTGCATGAAACTGGTGATCATGAAGCTTTGCTCATCAAAGAAATCGATAGGTTGCACAATTTGGAAACCATTGGGGCCAGGTCAGAGGGCAAACAAGTCAATGAGGCGCAAAACACCCAAGAATATTTAATCCCAATTGTGGCGCATGTTGGGGATGAGCTGAACATATCTCATGCGTTTAAACTGGAAAATAAGTTATTTAAGTACTGCCGTGATATTTGGCGCAAACGAAAATAAACTAAAAACTTTATTTGGCAATAAAGTGAAAACTTAAATTCCATATGGATTTTTTAGCGAAATTGATTTATCCTCGGACTTGCAGGTAGCTAGATGGTTGCTGTCATTTGAAAATGACAGAGGAAAGTCTGGGCTTCATGGAATTATAGAGTTGGATAACGTCCAGCGAAGGTAACTTCAGGGAAAGTGCCACAGAGAATGTACCGCCTAAGCTATTAGGTAAGGGTGAAAAGGTGGGGTAAGAGCCCACCAGCTTTCTAGCAATAGAAAGTGTTTGGTAAACCCCTCTAGAAGCAAGACCAAGCAGCACTTATATGGTAGATTCCAAACAAGAGTGCGGGTAGGTTGCTAAAATTTAGTGGCAACATTAAATTAAGATGAATAACCATCGGATATAATCATATCTACAGAACCCGGCTTATAGGCTGCCTGCCGTGAACAAATGTATTATATGTTAAAGAAAGGATTCCTAATTGCGCTTTGCCTATTTTTTCCCTCAAGCCAAATTTTTGCTTTTGACTTGAAGAATGGAGACATTGATATTCAAGCTGATAGCCTAAAAATTCTTATTGATGAAAACAGGGCTGAGTTTATTGGAAATGCCGTAGTT
Organism: Candidatus Bandiella woodruffii; assembly: GCF_034359465.1. Lineage (NCBI taxonomy): Bacteria > Pseudomonadati > Pseudomonadota > Alphaproteobacteria > Rickettsiales > Candidatus Midichloriaceae > Candidatus Bandiella > Candidatus Bandiella euplotis. The sequence continues at coordinate 189,738 of NZ_CP110820.1, forward strand.
AAACAGGGTTTGCTCACTGTTAAAGCAGATAAATTGGATTTGTTTTTCCAAAAAAATCAATTTGAACGGATAACTTTCTTTCAAAATATAAAAGTTTACATGGGTGGCCAAGTTGCACAGGGCGATATGGCACAGTACTCAAAAAACGACCCTATATTTAGGCTAACAGGCAATGTACGTTTAATTCAAAACAACAATGAAATTCACGGAGATTTGTTTACCTATAATATAAAAACTCAAGAAGCCAAAATAAAGACAAAAAAGAATGCGATAACACCGCAAAAAAACCGCGTTAAAGCGAAATTTAATTTTAGTTCAAAAAAAGATGTTGGTAGCTGAAAATTTATGTAAGATTTATTCTAAGAGAAATGTTGTAAAAAACGTGACTTTTTCTATCCAGAAATCTGAGATAGTTGGTTTGCTTGGGCCAAATGGATCAGGAAAATCCACTTCATTTTACATGTTAGCAGGCCTGATTAAACCAGACCACGGTAAAGTGTTCCTCAATGGAATTGAAATCACACACTTATCGCTTGCAGCTCGTGCTAAATTAGGTATAGCTTATCTACCGCAAGAAAGCTCTATTTTTAGAGGCATGACAGTGTCTGAGAATATCATGACAGTTTTAGAAATAACGGAAAAAGAGCAATTCACAAAAGAACAAAGGTTAGAAGAATTACTGGCAGAATTTTCAATAGAACACCTACGTTCTGCAAATGCGGTATCTCTCTCAGGCGGGGAGAGAAGAAGGTTAGAAATTGCCAGATGCGTTGCGATGGAGCCAAAATACATATTACTTGACGAGCCCCTAGCAGGTATTGACCCAATCGCGATTGATAATCTGGTAGAGTTGATTAAACAATTAAAAGCACGCGGTATAGGAATTTTAATAACAGACCACAACGTCAAGGAGGCGTTATCCTTAATTGATAGGGCATATATTCTATATAACGGAGAGGTTATAGCTTGCGATAGTAGCGATAAAATAGTTCAAAATAATCAAGTGAGACACATTTACCTTGGGAAGAACTTTTAGTGTAATCCGCGTCTTTTAAAAGATCAAACATTTAATCTATCGGAGTAAAACTATCTATCGTACCTTCTCATTATTTCTTATTATTGTGTTGCCGCCCTTCTTTGGATAATTCTGGCCAAGTTGATCAACAAAGATGGTGCCTTGGTATCCGTAATTATAAAATTTATTTCTGCTTTAGCTCTGTCTTTATCCCCTTCACTTATAAGTAAAGCGGCTTTTTCAAGCCTTGCAACGTCTTTGAAATATATTGAGTTTTTCAGATATTCGTCAAATAACCCTATGGCATTTTTATTATTAGCCACATTTGCGGCAACTTTTGTTCTAATCAGCATCAATTTTGCATAGTCTAAGTGGAAAACTTCAACATTCCTGTTTTTTATAAGCTGTTCGTAATAATAAATTGCCTTGGTAAAGTCGCCTTTATCAACATAGAGCGCAGCCAACTGTAGTTGAGCTAAACTTGAATATATCGTATTCCTCCCCTTAAAAGCTTCTAGTTTGATTATTCTATCGGCTTTTTTCGCAGAGAGTGCGTCATTGTACATTGTGGCCTCTTCTAAATTTAAATTTTGCTGATAGTTCTGCCACCACAAATTCAATATCAAAGCTAAAATACCTGAGAAAGCTAAATATGCAAAATACCTACCATACTTTTTATAAAAAAAAGCAATCTTCTCGATTTGCACGTCTTGCTTTGCTTCATCCAAAATATCTACCATTTGATATACTCATGTTGTCTTTTTTTTTAATTTCTCTATATTAAGCTATAAGATCGAAAAATAACACCTTTTTTTCAAAAATGTTCTCTGGATTTATCGAAACAACCCTAAAAATTATACTAGAGTTTGTTGAGACATTCGGGTACTTAGGCGTGTTTTTTATGACATTGTTGGAAAGTACGTTTCTTCCAATCCCAAGTGAATTAACCTTAATACCAGCCGGTTACCTCATATCCAAAGGCACGATGCATGTTACTCCAACATTATTTGCAAGCGTGACTGGCACATTACTTGGCTCATTAATCAATTATATGATTGCATATTATTTTGGAAGGAAGCTCTTTATAAACTACGGAAAATACTTCTTTATAAAGCCTGGTCAATTGCATTCTTTAGAGTTATTTTTCAACAAGTATGGAGCTGTATCGACTTTTTTTGGCAGAATGCTGCCAGGAATCAAACATTTTATTTCATTTCCAGCTGGACTTGCAAGAATGAATATTAGGCTTTTTTGCACATATACAGTACTTGGTAGTTTTATATGGGTATCTTTTCTATTATATCTTGGACGAGTAATAGACGAAAATGAGGAATTAATTTCAAAATATATCAGCCGGTTTAATTTTTTTATTATCTTCATCGTTGTTTTGACTATTATTTTAGCTTATACAAAGGGTAGGAATAAAAAGAAACGTTGATCAGATCAATATGACGGATATTTTAGTTGTTGATGATGAGATAGACATAGGGGAGTTGATTAAAGATATCATCGAGGACGAGTTAACACTAAAAACAAGCTTTGTACTTAACTCATCCGCAGCCCTAGAAACGCTAAAAAAAACATCTCCAAAAGCAATTATTCTTGATGTTTGGTTGGAAGGAAGTGATATGGATGGACTGGGTTTGCTCAAACTAATCAAGGAAAAGTACAAAGATATTCCCGTTATTGTTATAAGTGGTCACGGGAACATTGAAACGGCAGTAAAAGCAATAAAATGGGGAGCATACGATTTCATTGAAAAACCCTTTAAATCTGAAAAATTGATACTAACAGTTAAAAGAACTATAGAAAATGCTGATCTAAAGCAATGCAATACCCAGCTTAATCAGAAAAATGATCTTGCCTCCTTGATTGGCAAAAGCAAACAGATAATTGAGATTAAAAATAAAATCACATCGAATTCCACAGATAATGTTAGGACATTGATTCGCGGGGAAGTAGGTGTGGGAAAAGAAAGATTGGCAAAGTTGATACACAATTACTCTAACTTAGCAGAAAAGCCGTTTTTTCAAGTTAACCTAGAAAGTCATCCAGAGGAAGAACTGGAAGCACTCCTGTTTGGTTCAGACAACTCTAGGTCTATATTTGAAAAAGCAAAAGGAGCAACATTGTACCTCAACAATATATCGGCACTTTCCTCAAGGATGCAAACTCAATTGCTTCGATGCATTAACAATTTACAAACCAATCAGAGCAGATGTCGAGTAATATGCTCCTCAATAGTTGATATTAAACAGCTAGTTGTTCTGAATCAATTTAACCCTGACCTATATCAAAGACTGTCTAGTATGGAATTGTATATTCCACCATTACGAGATAGAAAACAAGACATTGAGCCCATTACTAATTATTACATCAATCAATTTGCAAGCAGTTATGGCATTGCGCACATCAAAGTGGATGATGGTGCTTACTCAAAACTTATTGAATATGATTGGCCTGGCAATATAATGGAATTGAAAAATTTTATTGAAAACTTAGTAATAAAACTAACAATATCTGGCAGTTGCGAGTTGAACTCTGGAGATATAAGTTTTACCATACCTAAGGTCAACCAATCTGGAGCTGAGTGCAATACCAATTTTTACGATAAAAATCTAAAAGAAGCAAAAAAGGCTTTTGAGAAACAATATATCGGGTTTCAACTGCAAAAATTTGGTGGCAATATTTCGCAAGTAGCAAAGTTCATTGGGATGGAAAGACCAGCGCTTCATAAAAAAATGCGAGATTTGGATTTATAACTCCCCTAACGTGTGTGTTCAACTAAAGAAAAATATTTATTTTCAATAACCTGCATTTTATGCTTGATTATGTTACGTAAATTATGTATTTATCTTGTAAGATATATAACTAATAGTTTACAGTTCTGATCATGTCTGAAAAAATAATGAATGTCCTGCATGTAATTCCTTTTTTTATTATAATCGCTTTAGAGGTTTGGAGCTTTATGCGTAAAAAAAGCACGAAAAATCAAGCTGGGGTTAACATGTCCGCTACATTCTTGCTATTGAGTGCTGTTGGCATAGCTTCTGGATTTGGATTACATCATAGTCACTCTGCTGGAGAAATCATAGGGTCTTGCTATGTATGCTTTGGGTATGCTGCTGTTCTAACAGTTGTTGCATATAGAATTATGCAAGATTCAAAAGTTGCGAAGAAAGCTTAGTCTTAGACTTGTTGCATCAATAAATAATGAATATTACTGAATACTTTTCTTCAGCTCTAAAAAAAATAAAAGCTGAAGGAAGGTATAGGGTATTTACTGAGCTAAAAAGCTCTCCCTCAAACAGTCCAATCTCTGTAAATGTTGTTACCGGTAAAAATGTTGTTGTGTGGTGCAGCAATGACTATTTGTCTATGAGTAAGCATCCTGAAGTTATCAGCGCACTTGCCCAGGGAGGATATGAATATGGGGTTGGATCTGGTGGAACAAGGAATATATCTGGAAACAGCCATGCTGTGGTTGAAGTTGAGAAAGAAATAAGCAATCTACACAACAAGGAAAGAGCACTTGTGTTTACTTCTGGATATGTTGCAAATCAAGCCACTTTATCAACAATCTCTAAGATCATACCCAATTGCGTTATATTTTCAGATCAAAATAACCATGCGTCAATTATTTATGGGATCAAAGAGAGTGGCCTAGAGAAAGTAATTTTCAAACATAACGATGCGAAGGATTTAGAGACTAAATTAATGGGGTACCCTCTTAGTACTCCAAAACTTATTGTCTTTGAGTCTGTATATTCAATGTCGGGCAGCGTGCCCCCTATAATGGAATTTTGCAGATTAGCAAAAAAATTTAATGCACTGACGTACGTAGACGAAGTTCATTCTGTTGGTATATATGGAAGGGAAGGGGCTGGAATGTGCGAAGAACTAGGTGTTCAAGATGAGGTAGACATTATACAAGGGACTTTCGCAAAAGGTTATGGAGTTATAGGTGGTTATATCGCATCAAAAAACGACATTGTAGATAGCATTAGAAGCTATGCTCCTGGTTTTATATTCACCACATCACTCCCACCTGCGATTGCGAATTCTATACTTACCAGTATACGCTATCTAAGAAAAAGTGACGCAGAACGTTTGGCGCTAAAACATGTCGCTACCAAGCTTAAATCTCAATTAAACAAAGCTCGCATCAACTTTTTACATAATAATACCCACATCGTGTCTATCATGATAAAAGACGCAGTCACTTGCCAAAGTGTATACAAGGAGTTAATCGATACTTACGGAATGTATGTCCAGGGAATTAATTTCCCAACTGTGCCAAAAGGCCAAGAAAGGTTAAGAATCACCCCTAATCCACTCCACACTGACGAAATGATTGACCATTTAGTCACATCTCTTGTCCATGTCTTGAAAAAATTCAACGTAGATAGTTATCTCCCTTGAAGTTGTCCGCTGTCTACTATAGTTCAAAATTTGCAGAATAGTCTTGGTGGATAGTCAGTTCTTGTACGGAATTTTGATGTTTGCATAGGGTTATAACTACATCTTCGGAGTATCTACTCTCGCTACTGTATGCAAAGTAAGGAATAAGCACGCTGCCTATAGCCTGAACATTAGAAGCGCATTCAGATCCTAACGTGATATAAGCATCTTTATCCTGATCTATATATTTTTTAAACCCTATTAACGAACCACTTTCGATCGAAGTGTATTTGCTATAGCCTTCACAAATATGATTGGAGAGGAATTGATGTACTTTTCCTGCAACATCTATAGTGAAATATATAACAGTGGTTGGAAATAGTATGCCCAACGTAAAACTAGTTCCGGGGTTAAGCAGGCTATTCTCAGGAAAAAATTTTGGTACAGATGATATTGCCGCCATTATAGGGAACATAGTCAGGTAAAACAAGTTTATGTACTGATTGCAAAACATACAAGTTGTAGGCCAAGGTTTATATAATGCAGTAAGTTCATACCCGTAATCTTTTAATATATCGACCACTCCAGTATTATTCGCCAAAGCTGCGTAATCTAAAGGTGTTAATTCTGCTATTTTATCCTGCGTGGATAGCAGTTTTATATCGCAATATTTTAATAAAGTTTGGAAGACTTCATGGTTTTTTAAACTAGCAGCAATATGAAAAAAGTTAAAGTTTTCATCTTCGCATTTTAAGCTTGGTTCAGACTGAAATATTGACTCCACAGCCCTTGCGTCGCTGGACTTTATGTTTTGCACTATTCGCGCTATCATCACATCGTACTTTAATTTGCCAAGCCATGTTTTTAATAACGACTTTTCATTGTCTAATAAAGTACCTTTTAACAATGCTTCTTTTTGCAATCTTTCTAACTGATCTCTGATGGTGATTGCAAATATCTCCTGTATTTCAGCGTTTGGTATACTTAAATAATAGCTGTTCTCTTCTTTTCTTGCCGTTAAATAGCCAGAATACACCAACAAATGCGATGCAATTTTCTCATTATCTGCGTATCCCCTAGAATTGACTTCCACCAAAGAGACATGTCTGGAGAATTCAAAAATCTCCTCGTGTTCAATTGAGATTCTACTTAATTTTTGAACAAATGTACTATTGACTATATGGGAGTGTTGCCATAAGATAGATAAGATGCTAAAATGAATATAGCGAGCAACAAAGAAAATAGAAATATGAATACAGTAAAAAGATACCAAGACCAACAGTGCCGGAAGAATTGAGAGAAGTTGAAATAGATGAGATGTGGCATTTTGTAGATTCAAAAAAAACAAATTATGGATATGGAAAGCCTATAGTAGGGAGCTCAAGAGAGTTGTTGCCTGGGTGGTTGGTAAGCGTAACGTTACAACCTTTAGAAAATTGTGGAAAATCATAAGTAGAGATAATTGCACTTATTACACAGACGATTGGTCTGTTTATTCAGAGGTTATACCTCGCCATCAACATGTTGTTGGCAAACAACATACACTCTCAATTGAGTCCAATAACTCAAACACAAGGCACAGAATTGCAAGAATGACCAGAAAAACAAAGGTAGTTTCAAAATCTGAAGAAGTTGTCGATCTTACGATTAAGCTCTGGCTACATTTTGAGGATAACAATAATTTCCTAAGTGAGCAGGGCAATTTTATATCTATCTTTGGCTAACACTCTGGACTATATTTTTCTCCAGAATATTACTCAATATAGTTGCAACACCACTCTCAGCCCAATAGCATTTTGGGCTGAATTCTCCTGCATTATACGCATTACTCATATAGTTCACTACTGCCCAAGGAGTGTAAACATGGAGCTTCTCTCCAAACCCCACCGGAACTGAATATCCGTCATACCAGGCTTTGATGTTTTCACGTACAGTCATTTTCTCTGCTTCTGTAAAGCCCAATTTTGTTATCATCTCTCCAACTTCAGCTTCGGAAAAGCCAAAATGTTTGCTATATTTAGACTCCATTATGCTAGAAGGGATAATATTGTTGAAACCTGAATATCCCTCCTTTTTTAGGGGATCAAATATGCCAATCAAAACTATTTTCTCTAATGCTCTGTTGCCTTTGCCACATGCGGCGAGTATGCCAGTAATTAATTCGGCTGTTTGCTCCATTAAACTCTCATTCTGTGTATAAAGAGACTTTTCTAGAAGATGGTTAAGAGGATTGTCATACTCGTCAACCAATATATATACTCTTTGTCCATAATGCTTCTCTAGCAACTCACTTAAAAATCTTAAACTATTTTTGGGAGTGTTGCCATAAGATAGATAAGATGCTAAAATGAATATAGCGAGCAACAAAGAAAATAGAAATATGAATACAGAGTGTAAAAAATGCAGTAGCAGTAAATACGTTAAGAATGGTAATATTAGGGGTATGCAAAGGTATAAATGCAAAGAGTGTGGATGTAATTTTACAAGCACTAAATTAAGAGGCTGTTCGCCAGAGATGAAGGCTCTGGCAGTGTTATTGTACAGCATGGGGAAAAGTAGCTTTAGATGGCTAGGGAAATTATTTAAAGTAGCTCATACTAGATAATGTCGTCATGAGATTTTAAGCCAAAGAGATAAGCATCTAATCTGAATTGCGGCAAGAAAAGAAGCTGAATTTTTAGCATATCTGGTTGCAATTCCCCTCCATCTTTTAAGATGAAGAAAGGTGTTTTCTACAATATGCCTTATTTTATATAAATCTTTATTGTATTTTCTCTGGGTGATTCTGTTCTTTTTAGGAGGAATAACAACTCTCATGCCCAATTCTTGGGCATGGTCAATTATGTAATTAACATCGTACCCTCTGTCGGCTAGTAAGTACTCAGCTTTCATCTCTTCAATAAGATTAACAGCCTGCTTGCAATCAGCTTCTGAGCCTTTTGTGATAATAACTTTGAGTGGCATACCATGTGAATCCACGGCAAGGTGAATCTTTGTATTGAGCCCCCTTTTGTACGACTCATATCTTGATTGCCGCCTTTTGCACCTGAAGCATGTGGATGCACTTTACTATGACTTGCGTCTATCATTAACCATTCCATATCAGGTTCTTTCACAAATATCTCCAATAAAGCCTCCCATATCCTTTTGTCTCTCCATCTGCAAAATCTTTTATGTGTATTTTTCCATCCTCCATATTCTGAAGGCAAATCTCTCCAGGGAGAACCTGTTCTTAATATCCAAAATACTGCGTTAATGAATCTTCTGTTATTATGTGCCAAACCTCCCCACGTACCCTCCCTTCCTGGCAAATGATCCTTTATCAAATCCCACATATTATCTGTTATATCATGCCTATGTAGCCCTAAATCCATTTTTACTCCTGATTTATCTTTTCTTTCATATTATACCACAAATCTCATGACGACACTATCTAGCGTATATAAGTGGATAATACTGTATGCTAAAAAGATACCAAGACCAACAGTGCCGGAAGAATTGAGAGAAGTTGAAATAGATGAGATGTGGCATTTTGTAGATTCAAAAAAAACAAATTATGGATATGGAAAGCCTATAGTAGGGAGCTCAAGAGAGTTGTTGCCTGGGTGGTTGGTAAGCGTAACGTTACAACCTTTAGAAAATTGTGGAAAATCATAAGTAGAGATAATTGCAGTTATTACACAGACGATTGGTCTGTTTATTCAGAGGTTATACCTCGCCATCAACATGTTGTTGGCAAACAACATACACTCTCAATTGAGTCCAATAACTCAAACACAAGGCACAGAATTGCAAGAATGACCAGAAAAACAAAGGTAGTTTCAAAATCTGAAGAAGTTGTCGATCTTACGATTAAGCTCTGGGTACATTTTGAGGATAACAATAATTTCCTAAGTGAGCAGGGCAATTTTATATCTATCTTTGGCTAACACTCTGGTTTTTAGATGGATGAAAATCTTTCACATACACAATCAAAGACATTTACTCCTTGATTTTTTCAGTTGTTACTATGCCATCTGAATTTTTTACGATCTTTTCAATTTTTAATTTAGCACTATTTAACCTGCTTTCGCAATGTTCTTGAAGAATTATGCCTTCCTCATATAGTTCTATCGCACTTTCCAACGCAACATTTCCGTTTTCCAAATTTTTAATTATTTCTTCCAATCTTTTCATTGCATCTTCAAAACTTAGTTTCCCCACATTTTTAGTCATGACTTGAATAGTTATACATTTAGTTATAGTATCGTAACATGATAAACTGATTTTGATGTTTAGAAAAGTTAAAATGACAGTGAAAATATATGAAAATTACAAATTGCCTACTCAATCTGCCAATATCTGCAGTAACATCTGGGTAATTGAGTTTATACCACAGGAAGTTCGGTTTCAAGAGCAAGTCATGGGATGGACAGGCGCCACAGATATGTCAACAACTCAGGTAAAACTACGTTTCCAAAGCAAAGAAGCGGCGATTAAATTCGCTTGTGATCGCAAGCTTGAGTATCGCGTGCAGGAAAAAAAGAAAAAGGAATGTGTTGTTCAGTCGTACACAGATAACTATAAAACATAATTACCTTTGGTAAACTAAGAGAGTCACTTAAAGCGGTAGATAACCTCAAAAAGAGCTAGGCCTATGAGCGATAAGTATGAGGAGGGCACTTCTTTGTACACTCCTCATACTCTAAATATATAGATTAGTTTTTCGGTGGGTATAGGTTATCGTCTTGCGAGTTTTTTCTACTTTGTATTACTTTATCTACAAATTTATAGTTGATATCTATTTCTGATTGTTTGACCTTTGTCTCATGTATATCATTGTTGGCATAAATATTAGCATGTTCTTCCCTTATTTTTTTGACATCGCTGTTTTTGACTTTAGAATTACCAGTGGAGTTGAGCAGGTTCTCTACAGTAAGTGGACCACATTCATGCACGTTATTTTGCTTTATTGCAGTGTTTGAGATTTTATAGGTTATGTTATCGGCTTCAGAGTGTTAGCCAAAGATAGATATAAAATTGCCCTGCTCACTTAGGAAATTATTGTTATCCTCAAAATGTAGCCAGAGCTTAATCGTAAGATCGACAACTTCTTCAGATTTTGAAACTACCTTTGTTTTTCTGGTCATTCTTGCAATTCTGTGCCTTGTGTTTGAGTTATTGGACTCAATTGAGAGTGTATGTTGTTTGCCAACAACATGTTGATGGCGAGGTATAACCTCTGAATAAACAGACCAATCGTCTGTGTAATAACTGCAATTATCTCTACTTATGATTTTCCACAATTTTCTAAAGGTTGTAACGTTACGCTTACCAACCACCCAGGCAACAACTCTCTTGAGCTCCCTACTATAGGCTTTCCATATCCATAATTTGTTTTTTTGAATCTACAAAATGCCACATCTCATCTATTTCAACTTCTCTCAATTCTTCCGGCACTGTTGGTCTTGGTATCTTTTTAGCATACAGTATTATCCACTTATATACGCTAGTATGAGCTACTTTAAATAATTTCCCTAGCCATCTAAAGCTACTTTTCCCCATGCTGTACAATAACACTGCCAGAGCCTTCATCTCTGGCGAACAGCCTCTTAATTTAGTGTTTGTAAAATTACATCCACACTCTTTGCATTTATACCTTTGCATACCCCTAATATTACCATTCTTAACGTATTTACTGCTACTGCATTTTTTACACTCTGTATTCATATTTCTATTTTCTTTGTTGCTCGCTATATTCATTTTAGCATCTTATCTATCTTATGGTAACACTCCCGGTAATATTACTTTAAATTTTAGTTACTGTTCTTAGCAGAAAGTTTAAAGCCATTTTGAAGTTAGCGGAGTATATAAACAATTGTTTTTTCTTTATTAATGGATAAGGTGGTGGGATAATTAAAAAATCGCTCAAGAGTGCAAGTGGTGCTAACTTTTTCCAGTTTCCAACAAAATCTATTCAACACTGTTGACATCAAGGATGTTAAAAAAATTGCCGTAGCCCTTTCAGGAGGGGCAGACAGTATGTGTTTAACCTTTTTACTACAAGAGGTTTGCAAAACCAATAACATTGAAATTACTGCTCTTACGGTTGATCACAAGCTTCGCAGCAATTCCACCAGGGAAGCAAACCAAGTGTTTGCATACATGCAGTTGCACGGCATCAGGCATGCCATACTTAATTGGGAGCATAATAATTATCTTGCAAATAACGTTCAACAAAAAGCTAGAGAAGCAAGATATTCTCTTCTTTTGAAATACTGTAAAGAAAACAACATCAGCCATTTATTCGTTGCACATAATTATGATGATCAAGCAGAAAGTGTAATGCTTAACATACTAAGAGGTAGTGGCATAGATGGAATAGCAGGGATTAAGCGACAAACTAAATTAGATGACATCAATATTTTAAGGCCTTTACTTAAGTTTACGAGATCCCAAATCATCAATTTTTTAAATGCAGAAAAAATTATCTGGTTTGAAGATGCATCCAACTCAAATCTAAAATTTGATAGGGTAAAAGTCCGTCAACTGCTTAGGCAATTCGATTATAACCACAATCTTGTGGCCAGACTAAATCTGCTATCAGACAATGCGCAAAGAGCAAAAAGTTTCCTCGACTCTTATGTGGATAAAACATTCCAAAACCAATGTGAAATAGGTGATTTTGGCCATATATCAATTAAGGCTTCTTATTTTTTTGCCCAAGAGGAGGAGATTAGGCTAAGGCTCCTTAATAAAATTTTCAGACACGTGCATAATTCCGTTTTTATTTACCCAGTCAGGTTAGAAAGCTTGAAGTTGCTGCAAAATTTATTAAAGCAAGGGGGTAATAACAAATTCACGTTATGTAAGTGCCAAGTCTTACTTCGCAATGGAGTAATTTACTTTTATAAGGAGGGGAAATTTATAGAACAAGAAAAAGTTCTTATAGAGGGAGATAATATCTGGGATGGAAGGTATGTGATCAACGTTAAGGTAAACGGGTTTTACGTAACGAAATTAACAAAAGAAATTTGGGGGCAGATAAAACCAAAACAATATAAACATACAATCCCAAGCGATATTATTTTCTCAACCCCTGTAATAACTTCGTCTGACAGGAATGAATATTACTGGCCATTTTTAAATGGTATGTACTCTTGTTCACAAGATAGATTTAGTACGATAATACACGTTTATAAACTTGCCGTACAACTCTAGAAATATCTTGTATATCATCAAAAAATGCAGTATAATCCCGTGATGTTTAGCTGTATATGTGTGTGTCATGATTGAAATTGACAATAAAAACCTTAAGATTGCCCTTGGAGTTGGTGATTTTAAGAAGATGGTGACAGAAAACGATATTTTTGTTGATAAATCGCTTTTTATCAAAGAGGTGATAGATGCAAGTGAAGAAGCAATATTGATAACATATCCTAGAAGGTGGGGAAAAAGTTTAAATATAAACATGCTTCAAACTTTTTTTGAGCCCGAAGATAAAAACTGCGAGGCAACATTGCGTTGCAATAAAATTATATTTGATGGTGGCTTGTATAAGCTACCTTCTGGTGAAGAAAAGAATATCAGCAGTTTAGCAATATCCCAAGTTGATTCTGGAAAATATATGCAATATCAGGGAAAATACCCTGTGATTTCTATAAGCTTGAAAGATGTTGAAGGGGATTCCATTACGCAGATAGAAAGCCAATTAAAAGATCTGGCGAAGTCTCTTTATAGAGAGCATAGACATCTTTATACGAGCGATTTATTAGAAAAAGATGAGAAGGAAGATTTTCGAAAATATATTGCACAAGACTATGGAGGAATATCATTAAAAAATAGCAGAGTGTTAGCCAAAGATAGATATAAAATTGCCCTGCTCACTTAGGAAATTATTGTTATCCTCAAAATGTACCCAGAGCTTAATCGTAAGATCGACAACTTCTTCAGATTTTGAAACTACCTTTGTTTTTCTGGTCATTCTTGCAATTCTGTGCCTTGTGTTTGAGTTATTGGACTCAATTGAGAGTGTATGTTGTTTGCCAACAACATGTTGATGGCGAGGTATAACCTCTGAATAAACAGACCAAGCGTCTGTGTAATAAGTGCAATTATCTCTACTTATGATTTTCCACAATTTTCTAAAGGTTGTAACGTTACGCTTACCAACCACCCAGGCAACAACTCTCTTGAGCTCCCTACTATAGGCTTTCCATATCCATAATTTGTTTTTTTTTGAATCTACAAAATGCCACATCTCATCTATTTCAACTTCTCTCAATTCTTCCGGCACTGTTGGTCTTGGTATCTTTTTAGCATACAGTATTATCCACTTATATACGCTAGTATGAGCTACTTTAAATAATTTCCCTAGTCATCTAAAGCTACTTTTCCCCATGCTGTACAATAACACTGCCAGAGCCTTCATCTCTGGCGAACAGCCTCTTAATTTAGTGTTTGTAAAATTACATCCACACTCTTTGCATTTATACCTTTGCATACCCCTAATGTTACCATTCTTAACGTATTTACTGCTACTGCATTTTTTACACTCTGTATTCATATTTCTATTTTCTTTGTTGCTCGCTATATTCATTTTAGCATCTTATCTATCTTATGGCAACACTCCCAATTAATAATCTTATGGGTACAAATCTTGACCATAAGGCTCTATTCAAAGTATTAGGTAAGCAAAATTCCATAATACCAAAAGCCGATGTGTTACCTTATATTGAAAACCCACGTCTAAGAGAAATAATGGATGCTTTCATTGATGCACATAACGCAAATTATGAGCTTACTAAAAATAGTAGTCTATTCAAAAGTTTGATAAATTGGGGAGTCAGTTTTGTCGCAGAGACAGGGTACAATGGACCGGCAAGAAGTGGGTTAAACCTTTCTGCCGCAATGAAACGGTTTACCTATTTATGCGATAAATACAAAGACGAGTTGGAGGGATTTGGAATTAAATACGACCCACCACTTATAGATACTTTTTGCAAAAGTGGCAAAGACAGAACAGGGCTTACCGAAGCAACCAGCACATGGCAAAGTATGAATTATAAGATATTAAATAAGGAGTTAGAAAAACTACAGATGTGGTATGTTGAAAAGCGCGGCATGCTTGACCCCAAAGACTCATATCATAAACAGCTTATAGATGGACTGGACCTGGAGTATAAGAAAAAATCCAACCAGTTGTTTAAAGATTTTAAAAAGACAGAACAGGAATTTTTAGACTCACAGGTAAATGCAAAACATACGCAGACCATTCCATCTCTCAATGCTGGCACACCCGGTTCTCATGGTGTGATAGATGCAATGAATCGTGTTTATAATCCTAGATAGTGTCGTCATGAGATTTGTGGTATAATATGAAAGAAAAGATAAATCAGGAGTAAAAATGGATTTAGGGCTACATAGGCATGATATAACAGATAATATGTGGGATTTGATAAAGGATCATTTACCAGGAAGGGAAGGTACGTGGGGAGGTTTGGCACATAATAACAGAAGATTCATTAACGCAGTATTTTGGATATTAAGAACAGGTTCTCCCTGGAGAGATTTGCCTTCAGAATATGGAGGATGGAAAAATACACATAAAAGATTTTGCAGATGGAGAGACAAAAGGATATGGGAGGCTTTATTGGAGATATTTGTGAAAGAACCTGATATGGAATGGTTAATGATAGACGCAAGTCATAGTAAAGTGCATCCACATGCTTCAGGTGCAAAAGGCGGCAATCAAGATATGAGTCGTACAAAAGGGGGCTCAATACAAAGATTCACCTTGCCTTGGATTCACATGGTATGCCACTCAAAGTTATTGTCACAAAAGGCTCAGAAGCTGATTGCAAGCAGGCTGTTAATCTTATTGAAGAGATGAAAGCTGAGTACTTACTAGCCGACAGAGGGTACGATGTTAATTACATAATTGACCATGCCCAAGAATTGGGCATGAGAGTTGTTATTCCTCCTAAAAAGAACAGAATCACCCAGAGAAAATACAATAAAGATTTATATAAAATAAGGCATATTGTAGAAAACACCTTTCTTCATCTTAAAAGATGGAGGGGAATTGCAACCAGATTGGGAGTGTTTTAAAAGGGATAGGAAAGAAGAAAAGAATGTGATATAAGGAGAGGGAAGGAAAAAAGAAAGGGAAAAATGGAGAAAATAGAATGTAAATATTGCAAAGGGAAAGGGGTATCAAAAAATGGATATGCAAGGAAAAAGCAGAGATACAAATGTAAGAGTTGTAATAAAAACTTTACAGAAGGAGATGGTAGGAAGAATTGGAAATATGGTAATAAAGAGAGGAGCATGGTGATAAAGATGTATCTAAATAACTGCGGAATTAGGAGGATAGCTCACATATTAAATATCCCGTTAAGTACAGTATTTTATTGGATCAAACAAGCAGGGAAAGTAGTAGATGAGATGGTGACGAATCAAAAGATAGAGGGAGATAAGAGGCGTATAGAGATATTAGAGATGGATGAGCTATATACATACGTCAAAAAAAAGAGAATAAAACAAGAATATGGACTGCTGTCGATAGGGACAGATTCAAAACTGTTGCGTTTAAAGTAGGTTCAGGTGATAAAGAAAATTACGTAGATTTAGCTCGTGAGCTAGGAGAAAAATACCAAATTCGTTATATGTGTACAGATGGGTATGAGGTCTATTGTCATTATAAAATTGCTCAAATACATCTGCAGACAAAGTCTGAAACTTGTTTGGTTGAGAGCTTCAATTCCTCCTTAAGGGATATGCTTGCTAGATTAAATCGCAAGACTAAACGCTTTAGCAAGTGTTCTGAAATGCTAAGATTATCCCTTGTTTTATTTTTTAACAAAGCTTTAGCTCTTTCTATCTATTTATGAACACTCCCACCAGATATGCTAAAAATTCAGCTTCTTTCCTTGCCGCAATTCAGATTAGATGTTTATCTCTTTGGCTTAAAATCTCATGACGACATTATCTAAGTGAGCAGGGCAATTTTATACCTATCTTTGGCTAACACTCTGTTAATATTTTGGTTAAACCCACTATCAATATAATTCTGAATATTTTGTTTAGTTGTATTTCTATTTGCATCAAGTCTTTGTGAATTTTGGCTAACACTCTGTTAATATTTTGGTTAAACCCACTATCAATATAATTCTGAATATTTTGTTTAGTTGTATTTCTATTTGCATCAAGTCTTTGTGAATTTTGTATCATATCAAACCACCACTACGTTTTCAATCTCTAAATGATGTGACTAGAATAAAAAAAAAGTCAAATAATTTTATATAATTTATAAAAAATAGGTGCTTTAGGGAGCGTTGAAAGATAAAATAAGGATAAATGTGATGGTTTGATTTAAGGAAGTTTGGACCATGGTCTAAAAAAATTAACAAAAAACTGGTTTCCCCAAGAATTCAAAAGATTTCTTTGAGGTGGGATATGGTAATTTTTAGCTTTTTATTGATTCTGCGAAGCGTGATTTTATGAGCTTAGGCAGTAAGAACCGTTAAACGTTTTAAATTAAAGCAGATAGCATTCATAAATTCAGCAAACTGATTTTTGGCAATTCCTATGTATCGCAATCGTTTATTATCTTGAGAAAACACCCTCTCAAACGGAGCCCTTATGGAAGTATAGTATCGATCAAGGTCAAAATTCTTTTGCTTCATATTGTTTTTCTTGATGGCGCAAAAATGAATACCTCTGCTTTTAGCTGCATTCTTTGCTGGTGCAACACAATACCCTTTGTCAGCATAAACTGCTCCACTATTTGGTAAAACATGCGCAACTCCCTTTGCATCGGTAACATTAGCAGGCGTTATAGCAACCTTGTTGATCATTCCGGATTGAATATCTACGCTTACATGTTTTTCTTATAGCCATACCAAAATTTACTACCACCCTTGCACCCTATTTTGGCTTGTTTATCATGTGCGACTTTAGGCAAGACTTCGTTGTTAAGTTTTTCATATTTTTGTTTTCTGGCTTCATCCCGCTCTTCCCATAAATTAGCTTTGGAGATCAAGTGACTTGCATCAACAAAAGTAAATACCTCGCTCATATATCCTTGAGATTTTAGTTGATCTCTAAAAATGGCAAAGATTTTTGATAACAAATTTGTTCCTATCTTTGAGCGGATTCTACTAAAAACGCTATAATCAGGTGTGGCTTCGGTTAAATCAAAATCACAAAACCACTTGGCTGCAACACTGTCACTCAAATATCTTTCTAGTTCACGATCTGACAAATCTTCCATAAACTGTAACAACAAGCATTTAAATAAACGTAAAACACCATATCCCTTATAATTAGCAGGAGATTCAATTCCCTTCAGCTCTTGCTCTACTGCCCCAAAATTAAACAGCTCCTTAAATTTGCGATATTGATGCTCACTACCAACCAATTGATCCAAACATACCATTATTATTTGATGCGCTGATGACATTTTTCTCTTCTTTATTCTGTAATCCACTCCACTATACCTTTCTTTATTCCATCTTGCAACACTCCCTTTAAGCATTTTAATTTTTGATTTGCCATAAAGTGCAATTATATGTAGTATCGCATAATTTGAACAAAGGTTTTTTGCGATGGAATCAAACAATATAAGAAAGTCATTTTTGGAGTATTTTCAAAAAAATGACCATAAAGTTTTATCATCTTCGCCACTGATTCCGCATAATGACCCATCCTTATTGTTTACAAATTCTGGAATGGTTCAATTTAAAAATCAGTTCACAGGTAAGGAAAATGCAAATTTTCCAAGGATTGCCACAGCGCAAAAATGCATAAGGGCAGGGGGTAAGCATAATGATCTTGAAAATGTTGGTTATACTGCAAGACATCACACCTTTTTTGAAATGTTGGGTAATTTTTCTTTTGGAGATTACTTCAAAGAGAAAGCAATTTTTTATGCATGGAATTACCTTACCAAAGAGTTACAAGTAAATAAGGACAGGCTTTATATAACTGTTTACCATGAGGATGAGGAGGCTTTTGCTTTATGGAAAAAAATAACGGGGTTTCATGATGCAAAGATTATAAAAATTAGAACGGCAGATAATTTTTGGTCTATGGGGGATTTTGGTCCTTGTGGTCCTTGTTCTGAGATATTTTATGATCATGGAGAAAAATATGTTGGTGGGCTTCCAGGTACAGAAGATGCGGATGGAGACAGGTACATTGAGATTTGGAACTTAGTCTTTATGCAATTTGAGAAATTAACAACTGGGGAACAGATTAATCTGCCAAAACCATCGATTGATACCGGTATGGGGTTGGAAAGAATTTCAGCAGTAATGCAAGGGGTCAATAATAATTATGATACTGACGCGTTTCAAGTATTGATTAAAGCATCAATGGAAGTCTCTGGAAATGATAGGGATATCACATCTCATAGAGTAATAGCCGATCATATTAGTTCATCATGTTTTCTGTTGGCAGATGGCGTATTGCCTTGCAACGAGGGCAGGGGGTATGTGCTTAGGAGAATAATGAGACGTGCTATGAGGCATATCCATAACATTGGATATAACGGCTTAATGCTGCATAAAGTTGCTATATACTTAATTGAGAGTATGAAAAATGCTTACCCAGAGCTCAGTGATGCGAGAGAATTAATAACCTCCACCCTAAAGATGGAGGAAGAAAAATTTAAGGAAACTTTGAGTACAGGAATGAAGTATTTGAAGCAGGAGATTAATCACATCGCATCTGGTGGAGTTTTTGATGGTAAAAAAGCTTTTAAATTATATGACACCTATGGTTTCCCGATTGATCTGACGGCTGACATTTTAAAAGAAAAGAATATTAGCTTGGATCAAAAGGAGTTTGAAAATGCAATGGAGGAACAAAAAGCAAGGGCCAGAGCCGCTTGGGCTGGTAGTGGAGAAAGCCAAACTGCTTCCATTTGGTTTGATGTTTATCAAAAATTTGGAGCAACAGAGTTCATTAGGAAGGATGTTGTGGATTTTTCGGCTAAAATAGTAGCGATAGTCAAAGATGGTAACTCAGTCGCAAGTGTTACTGCTGGGGACAAAGTTGTAATAGTTACAGATCAAACTTGCTTTTATGCAGAATCAGGTGGGCAAGTGGGTGACAAGGGGGTTATAGGTTGTAATGAGGTTTATGATACAAAGTTATTTGTTGGCCATATACACGGCCACTTAACAATACTTAATGAAGATATAAGTGTTGGCGATGAAGTGAAGATGGGTGTTAATTCTGTCATCAAAAACAAAACTAGGGCTAATCACTCTGCAACACATTTATTGCACTACGCATTGCGGTACGTTTTAGGCAAACATGTTGTGCAAAGGGGGTCCTTGGTAAATGACGAAAAGTTGCGGTTTGACTTCACACATAATGCTGCATTAAGTTTGGAGGAGCTATGTCAAGTGGAGTTGATGGTAAATGGCATTATTACATCCAACCAGAGCGTTCAAACGAACTTAATGAATATTGAAAAAGCAAAAAATATGGGGGCTATGGCTTTGTTCGGTGAAAAATATGAGGAAGATGTTCGTGTGATATCAATGGGGGATTCAATAGAATTATGTGGTGGGACTCATGTAAGTGCCACGGGAGATATAGGCTATTTTATAATTGTTTCAGAAGAATCTATAGCAGCTGGTATCAGACGCATCGAAGCATATACAGGGAAGCAAGCGGTGGTATTCTCCCGCAATAAAACGAACAGGGTGGAAGAGGTGTTGAAACTGCTAAGATGTTCTGAGGCTGATATATCAGCCAACATCAAAGGGTTGCAATATAACATTAAGGAGCTGCAAAAAAATAATGAGCAGTATAAGGTTGAAGCTTTGCTGAGCAAATTACAGGAACATAAGGTGAGCGGTGTTAGCGTTTTATCTTTGCGTTTGCAGGAAAAGAAAATCGACTTAAAAAGCCTTTATGATAGTTTGAGAAAAAATTATCAGAATTCTATAATAGTCGTTATGAATATAGACGAAATAAACTCTAAGATTGGGCTATTGATTGGTATAACTAAAGATTTAGCCCAGAAGTATAATGCGAAATTGATGATTGAACAATGCTTTGACATTATAGGCGGCAAAGGTGGTGGTAATGCTGAAGTTGCACAGGCAAGTGGTATGAAGATAGAAAACATTGATGATGTCCTTAAGGCTGTGGAAAATTGCATATGATAGGCGATTCATAGTTTTTCTGTGCAACGATAGTAAACAGGAGTTGTACAGAACCCGAAATATGACGATGCCAAATTTTAAAAGACGCAGAGTATATGCGTGACTAACTCTTAAAATAAATAGCAATAATCATGGTAATGAAAAGAGTGACCATCCATTTGATAATATCGTACTTATTGCTAGAAATAGAACTTTTAAGCTCCTCAATTTTACCATCAAGCTTATCAATCTTAGCATCAAGATTAGATTCAAACTTATCAATCTTAGCATCAAGATTAGATTCAAACTTATCAATCTTGGCATCAAGATTAGATTCAACTCTATCAATCTTGGCATCAAGATTGGATTCAACTCTATCAATCTTAGTATCAACATTAGAAACTTGTTCGCGAGTGGCGAGAATGGAGATGTCAAAGTCCCGAGATTCAAGAAGAGATTTAACAATTACCTCGGCCTGTCTCTCGTTGAAGCCGGTTTCTTGTAGATTTTTTATGTATTTGTGAGTATCAAAAGCTTTATAATGCATGGCAACCTCTTCGTCTTGTATAAATCTGTATTTTAACAATTTATAAGTGGAGTATACTCCGATAACTTGAAAAATTGGCGTCGTCATACTTCGGACTTCGCATTTCGTCACGTACTTTTGTACGCTCCTCATGCTCATCACTCGTATTCCTCGCTCTTTTCCAAGTTCTCTGTCGTCTATAAATTTCATCAACTCTTGATTTACGAGAGGTATATAACACAGGCACAGAAGCAAATCCAGAGGAAACAATCCCTTTTTGTATACTTAGTTTGAAGTAATTTGGCTATATGTATTGCGTATTTATTTTTAAGTTATATTATGTCTAAAATTATCAAATATATAGCAGTGATTTATGTCTTTATTGTCAGCTGAACCAATTTTTAAGCCTTTTCACTATCCATGGGCGTATGATGCTTGGAAAATGCAGCAGCAGATTCATTGGTTACCAGAAGAAGTGCCAATGGCAGATGATGTACAGGATTGGAAAAAAAAGCTTACCGAGCAAGAGAAGCATCTTTTAATGCAAATATTCAGATTCTTTACCCAGGCGGACATAGAAGTTAACAACTGCTATATGAAGAATTATGCCAGAATTTTTAAGCCGACAGAAATACAGATGATGCTTTCGGCATTCTCTAATATGGAGACAATTCATATTGACGCATATTCTCACTTGCTAGACACCCTTGGGATACCAGAAGTAGAGTATCAGGCGTTTATGAAATATAAGGAGATGAAAGACAAGTACGATTACATGCAAGCATTTAATGTGGATACAAAATCTGACATTGCAAAAACATTGGCAGTATTTGGTGCGTTTACAGAAGGACTTCAGCTTTTTGCTTCGTTTGCTATGCTTTTGAATTTTCAACGATTTGGGAAAATGAAGGGTATGGGGCAGATTGTTGCGTGGTCTGTAAGGGACGAGACTCTACACACAAATTCAATTATTAAGTTATTCAGAACATTTATCAGTGAAAATCCAGAGATTTGGAACAAAGACCTACAAGATTTTTTATATCAAGCATGTGAAGCAGTTGTTGAACATGAAGACGCTTTTATTGATTTAGCGTTTCAGTTTGAAGGTGCAATAGAGGGAATGACCGATCGTGATATTAAAAGTTATATTAGGTTTATTGCTGATAGAAGGTTAAATCAACTTGGCCTGAAAAACATTTACAATATTCAGAAAAACCCGCTTCCATGGTTGGATGAAATGCTTAATGCCCCGGAACATACGAACTTTTTCGAAAACAGAGTTACTGAGTACGCAAAGTCCGCAACAGAAGGTAGTTGGGAAGACGCATTTTCTATATTTAAGGACAATTCTGAAAATAGAAGATAGGTAATGTACATGTTAGTTGATTCTCATTGCCATTTGGATTTTAAGGTTTTGAGTGATGACATAATTGCGGTATTGAAGCGTGCAGAAAAGAATGGAGTTGGGGTAATGCAAACCATATGTACTAAAATAAGTGAGTTTGATTCAATACATGAAATTGCAAAAGAAAGAAGTAACATTTTTTGCTCAATTGGTAATCATCCATTGAATCTGGAAGAGGAGGGGGTCGTTACTGCTTCAAAGATATTAGGATATGCAAAAAAAGCAAAAGTTATAGGGATAGGCGAAACTGGTTTGGATTATTACTATTCAAAAGAATTGGAGGGGGAGCAGAAAAAAAGCTTTGCAGAACATATAATAGCTGCGCAGGAATCTGGTTTGCCAGTTATAATCCATACAAGAGAGGCGGAAAAAGATACGCTTGATATCCTAAAACATCACATGAAACAAATCCCGTTTACAGGGGTAATTCATTGTTTTACAGCAAGTGAAAAGTTTGCTTTAGAATGTGTGGAAATGGGGTTTTATATCTCAGCATCTGGGATTGTGACGTTTAAAAATGCAACCGAGATTCAACAGGCTTTTATGAGTGTTCCAATTGATAGGATACTAATAGAGACAGATGCACCGTTTTTATCCCCTGTGCCAAAGAGGGGGAAAAGTAACGAACCGTCCCATTTGATATATACGGCAGATTTTATGGCCAAGTTGCTTAGAATGAAATCGGAGGATTTTATAGAGGCAACAACCCGCAATTTTTTTAAGTTGTTTAGTAAAGCTAAGATTCCAGTATCATGAAAATTACAATTTTAGGGTGCGGAAGTTCCCAAGGAGTGCCATATATTGGGTGTAAATGCTATGTATGTGCATCTGATGATAGTAAGAACAAAAGGAGACGTGTTTCCATATTGGTTGAAACTGATGCAACAAAGATTTTGGTTGATACTTCGCCTGACCTAAGGCAACAATGTCTGGATAATAACATCACGAGTTTGGATGCAATAATTTTTACGCACGATCATTCAGATCACGTTGCTGGAATAGATGAGGTGCGTGCGTTGCGCAAAAATAAAAAGTTAATAGATGCATATATCGATGATGAAACTTTTCGCAGCCTATCCAATAGGTATAGTTATATTTTTAATTACTCCACTCCTCTTTATCCACCGACTCTAAGAAGAAAAAAATTGGATAAAAGTCAAATTATAGGAGATGTTCAAGTTAAAGCCTTTGATCAAATGCATGGTGATATTATCTCTCAAGGTCTGCGTTTTGGTAATGTTGCATATTCAACTGACTTCAATAAAATTCCAGATGAATCTATGGAGTGCTTGCAAAATTTGGACGTATGGATAGTTGATTGTTTACGTTATTCTTATGCTCCAACACACTCTTATTTTGAGAAAACGCTATTATTGATAGAACAAATAAAACCAAAATTAGCAGTATTAACGCATATGGGGCATGACATAGATTATAACGAAATATCAAAAATCTTACCAAAAAATGTCGTGGCAGGTTTTGATAACATGGTGATATAATAATGCTCTCGTCTTCATATTTTAGACTGGGGTGGGGCATTTAGGAGTGTGCTTTTGTATAATCCTCATTACTCATAACCTGAGTTTTGGATAAGGAGTAAAAAGAAGGTAATAGGTTAGCTTAAGGTTGAAAAAACAAAAAAAGAAAGCCTACTATGAAATATACCTCTAGATAGTGTCGTCATGAGATTTGTGGTATAATATGAAAGAAAAGATAAATCAGGAGTAAAAATGGATTTAGGGCTACATAGGCATGATATAACAGATAATATGTGGGATTTGATAAAGGATCATTTGCCAGGAAGGGAAGGTACGTGGGGAGGTTTGGCACATAATAACAGAAGATTCATTAACGCAGTATTTTGGATATTAAGAACAGGTTCTCCCTGGAGAGATTTGCCTTCAGAATATGGAGGATGGAAAAATACACATAAAAGATTTTGCAGATGGAGAGACAAAAGGATATGGGAGGCTTTATTGGAGATATTTGTGAAAGAACCTGATATGGAATGGTTAATGATAGACGCAAGTCATAGTAAAGTGCATCCACATGCTTCAGGTGCAAAAGGCGGCAATCAAGATATGAGTCGTACAAAAGGGGGCTCAATACAAAGATTCACCTTGCCGTGGATTCACATGGTATGCCACTCAAAGTTATTGTCACAAAAGGCTCAGAAGCTGATTGCAAGCAGGCTGTTAATCTTATTGAAGAGATGAAAGCTGAGTACTTACTAGCCGACAGAGGGTACGATGTTAATTACATAATTGACCACGCCCAAGAATTGGGCATGAGAGTTGTTATTCCTCCTAAAAAGAACAGCAGAGTGTTAGCCAAAGATAGATATAAAATTGCCCTGCTCACTTAGGAAATTATTGTTATCCTCAAAATGTAGCCAGAGCTTAATCGTAAGATCGACAACTTCTTCAGATTTTGAAACTACCTTTGTTTTTCTGGTCATTCTTGCAATTCTGTGCCTTGTGTTTGAGTTATTGGACTCAATTGAGAGTGTATGTTGTTTGCCAACAACATGTTGATGGCGAGGTATAACCTCTGAATAAACAGACCAATCGTCTGTGTAATAAGTGCAATTATCTCTACTTATGATTTTCCACAATTTTCTAAAGGTTGTAACGTTACGCTTACCAACCACCCAGGCAACAACTCTCTTGAGCTCCCTACTATAGGCTTTCCATATCCATAATTTGTTTTTTTTGAATCTACAAAATGCCACATCTCATCTATTTCAACTTCTCTCAATTCTTCCGGCACTGTTGGTCTTGGTATCTTTTTAGCATACAGTATTATCCACTTATATACGCTAGTATGAGCTACTTTAAATAATTTCCCTAGCCATCTAAAGCTACTTTTTCCCATGCTGTACAATAACACTGCCAGAGCCTTCATCTCTGGCGAACAGCCTCTTAATTTAGTGCTTGTAAAATTACATCCACACTCTTTGCATTTATACCTTTGCATACCCCTAATATTACCATTCTTAACGTATTTACTGCTACTGCATTTTTTACACTCTGTATTCATATTTCTATTTTCTTTGTTGCTCGCTATATTCATTTTAGCATCTTATCTATCTTATGGCAACACTCCCCTTTTCCCCATGCTGTACAATAACACTGCCAGAGCCTTCATCTCTGGCGAACAGCCTCTTAATTTAGTGTTTGTAAAATTACATCCACACTCTTTGCATTTATACCTTTGCATACCCCTAATATTACCATTCTTAACGTATTTACTGCTACTGCATTTTTTACACTCTGTATTCATATTTCTATTTTCTTTGTTGCTCGCTATATTCATTTTAGCATCTTATCTATCTTATGGCAACACTCCCATATCTTTACCTTGCTCTGCTTTTTTTTCATCACTTAATTCATCTGTACGAGATTGCACTTCTTTAATTTCAGCATCGACTGGCTGAGCTTTATCGCTTTGAATATTTTTGAAATCTTGTATTATATCAAAGATTTGTTGATGTGAAAAATCTTGAAAAATTTCTTCAGATTCAAGCTTACCGTTGCTTTTTTTATTTGATATAACACCGTTATATACAATTTTATCCTGGTTTGAAAATATCAATCCATCATTTCCGTCAAACCTTTTTTTCACACATTCACCAGTGTTTTTGATCAATACTATCTCCCTTATATCAACATTACTGAGTATGCTTTTATATACTTTATAGGCCACAAATATCAAACAAACGCTCCCAATTAAAATTACGAGCAATTTTAGAAAAAACCTCCTCTGGGTCTGCCTATAATTCCGACTGAAAGACCTTGCCCTCCTCCCTCCACTTTTCTTTTTTTTTCGCTTCATAAGAACTTTATTGATTTTCTCAATTTTAATACACCAAGTATGTTTATAAGCATTAGGAGTCCACCGGAAACACTCATCACAAGTATTACTTGTTCTTGGTTGTAAAAAGAAAAGAAAATGAAGGCAAATATAGAATAGAGAATATAGGCTTTCGTACCATATTTTGGGTGCAGGTATCTAGCACATTTTTGTCCAACCACCAAGTATCCAGTGATGGTTGTGAAACCCGCCAAAACAAAAAGAGCAGCCATAAAATACTCAGCTTTTGGTATATACAATCTCAAAGCACTCGCAACATACTCTGAAGGCTGTAACCCATGAACCTTCCAAAGCCCAGTAACAAGTAATATCATAATGCTGATAGTACATATCAAAGAATCGCTAAACAAAGCAAAAATTGCCATTCTAGCTTGTTTTTCTGGGTGAACTGTTTGAGTCTCACTTTGTATGATCGAATCATAACCTATGCCTATATCCCCAGAATATACGGCTCTTGACATACCATAATGCGCTGCGACGATCATTCCACCAGCTAACATGCCACCAGCTTGAGATTTAACATCAAAAAAAGAGGAGAAAATAAGAGAGGCGATAGCAGGAAGTTCTGCAAAGTGGTCTAAAATAACCCAAACCCCAATTGCCACGTACACAATCATAAATGGTGGCATCATGATGGAGCAAACGTTTGCAAATCTCTTAACCCCTCCAACTGCTGTAAGAAGGACAAAGAACAGCAAAAACCCTATCACAACATATCTGTTAAAAGAAAATGTGTGAGTTAATGTATCTGTTAAAATTAAAAACTGGGAAACTTCTGCTCCGTATATGCATAAAAGTATACACACAAGAATAGGCAAAAGTTTATTGTTAAACGCAACTTTTAGGTAATACATGGGGCCCCCATCGAAACCACCATGATCATTCTTAACGCGATATTTTACTCCCAAGTATATTTCCGAATACTTTACCAGCATTCCCAAAAATGATGCAATCCAAAGCCATACCAAACTTCCAGGCCCACCAATTGTCACAACACTAACCACTGTGACTAAATTACCAAGACCTATCATTCCACCTATAGAAGCAAAATAAAGCTTAAACGGATGTGTCCCTTGTTTATTTTTATCTGCACATACGGATAAATCCTTCATATGCGCAACTGTTTTGAATAATGCGCGTATTTGAAAAAATTTAGAATATATTGTTAGATATATACCTGCAGATAAAATCAGGACAAGACCTAAACAATTCCAAAGAACACCATCCAAGAATGTCATGTAATCCCAAAATCCCCACTGCATAAGAACTTTCAAAACCGCAAAATTTTCCAACATCGAAGTAATACTTATTTTTCCAAGATATTATTGGCATAAAAACAATAAAATCAACAGATATCTCTAACATTATGCAGGAAGTCTATTGATAATTCGCAAAAACTATGCTAATTGTTTCAAATAATCCAATCATGCGGAGTATAATTTTGTCAGAAGTACAAGTAAAGTTCAATAATTTCGAGTATTCATTAAAGGTACTAAAGAAAAAGTTACAGAGGGAAGGCGTTTTTAAAATAATGCGCGAAAAAAGGCATTATGAAAAGCCATCAGAAAAAAAACTTAGAAAAAGAGTAGAAGCTCAAAAAAGGACACACAAGGTGAACAAGGGTTCTTGGAATTAAATTCCTGCTGACAGCTCAAATATATGCTATGGCCTGTAAAAAGTTATGAATTACTACCTTTTAGTACTTTTAGTGGCTTCTCTTGGTGCCTTGTCTTTTTTTGGTTACAGGTCAGCTAAAAAAATAAAAAACTACGATAATTACTTTTTAGCTGGGAGACAATTGGGCATTTTCTCAGTATGCGTTTCTCTCTTAGCAACTCAAATAGGTGGAGGTGTTATTCTGGGAACTTCTCAGGCATCTTATAAATATGGCATCTATGGCATCTTTTATACGTTTGGATTATCCCTAGGGCTTATAGCAGTGGCATTTTTTGGCGCAAAACAGCTACGTGAAAAAAATGTTGCAACTGTGGCTGAATTATTTGAAAAAGAATACAATTCCGTTTTTCTAAAAAAAATCGCATCAATCATTTCTATTACCTCTCTTTACGGAATATTGATTTCTTTGATTATAAGCACCAAAGGTTTTCTTGTAGCGTTTGGTATGAAAAATGACTTAATACTGTATGCGTTTTGGGTAATATTACTTACCTATACCATATTAGGAGGGATTAGAGCTGTAGTTTACATCAATATGGTAAAAATAACTCTTATTTTCATAGTCTTCACAAGTGTTATTGCTTATTATGCAATAGAAAGATTTGAATTTTTGCAATTTTCTCTGGATAGTTTGTTGGTCAGTATAAAACCCAAAGGTGAAATATCCTTCAGCGACTACATAATAGTTCCGTTTTTATTTGTTTTTATAGAGCAGGACATGGCACAAAACTTTTTTGCGGCAAAAAACACAAAAGTTGCTTATATCTCAGCATTTTTAGCAGGTGTGTTGCTGCTATTATTCTCATTTATACCGGTAATTTTCGGCGTTGCCGCAAGGAGTATAGGAAATATCCCTGATGGAGCAAATGAAATGATGTTTTTCTTTACACAAACATCCAATGGATTTGTCACTTTAGCAACATCGGTTGCAACGCTTTGTGCCATACTTTCAACTGGTGACGCATTACTCTGCGCAATAAGTTCAAATTTAGCACTAGACTTCAAGACAAAATCAAAAAACAGCTTACTACATACAAGAATAATAACGATTGCACTTGGGGTTGGAGCTATTGCCCTAGCTCATTATTTTAATGATATAATCAAAATAATGCTCATCAGCTATGAAGTTATGGTCTGCACACTTTTCCTCCCAATAGTGACTTCATATTTTAACTTCAAAAACACTACCGCTTTTGCTTATATATCAATTATTTTAGGTATAGTAGGGTTTATTTCATACCAAAAATTTGTAGTACTTTTTGAGCACAACATTTCAAGAGAAATATTTTGCATTCTGTTGGCACTTTTCGCTTTTCCTCTAAGCAGGGTTTACACCTTAAGTCAAGCTAAGAATTGAAAAAAAAATAGGGAGTGTTCATAAATAGATAGAAAGAGCTAAAGCTTTGTTAAAAAATAAAACAAGGGATAATCTTAGCATTTCAGAACACTTGCTAAAGCGTTTAGTCTTGCGATTTAATCTAGCAAGCATATCCCTTAAGGAGGAATTGAAGCTCTCAACCAAACAAGTTTCAGACTTTGTCTGCAGATGTATTTGAGCAATTTTATAATGACAATAGACCTCATACCCATCTGTACACATATAACGAATTTGGTATTTTTCTCCTAGCTCACGAGCTAAATCTACGTAATTTTCTTTATCACCTGAACCTACTTTAAACGCAACAGTTTTGAATCTGTCCCTATCGACAGCAGTCCATATTCTTGTTTTATTCTCTTTTTTTTGACGTATGTATATAGCTCATCCATCTCTAATATCTCTATACGCTTCTTATCTCCCTCTATCTTTTGATTCGTCACCATCTCATCTACTACTTTCCCTGCTTGTTTGATCCAATAAAATACTGTACTTAACGGGATATTTAATATGTGAGCTATCCTCCTAATTCCGCAGTTATTTAGATACATCTTTATCACCATGCTCCTCTCTTTATTACCATATTTCCAATTCTTCCTACCATCTCCTTCTGTAAAGTTTTTATTACAACTCTTACATTTGTATCTCTGCTTTTTCCTTGCATATCCATTTTTTGATACCCCTTTCCCTTTGCAATATTTACATTCTATTTTCTCCATTTTTCCCTTTCTTTTTTTTCCTTCCCTCTCCTTATATCACATTCTTTTCTTCTTTCCTATCCTTTTTAAAACACTCCCCAAGATTTACTTGCAAAGTCTATTGTGTATAATTATTTTTGTGATACATTGCTTGGTGTTTGTTAATTTGATTATGTAAGTTGTGGCAAAAAGCATCATCATAGCTGTTTCCGGTCCTTCAGGTTCAGGTAAAAGTCTCTTTAGCAAAAGCATCTGTAACAGTTTCAATACAGACGAAGCTGAAATCATTAGCGAAGATGGGTATTATAAACATCGTCCCGAACTGTCTTTTGAGGAAAGAAGCGTTCAAAATTACGATCATCCAGATGCATTTGAGCACGAACTATTAACGATACATTTATCGAAGTTAAAGTCTGGCAAATCAATTGAAGTTCCATTATATGATTATGTGTCTCATTTGAGAAAAAATCAGACCTTGTTAGTATCTAGCTGCCCAGTTATTGTACTTGAGGGAATATTGCTATTGGCTGACGAGAAGCTCAGAAATTTGATTGATATAAAGATATATATGGATGCTCCTCTTGACATATGCTTATCCAGAAGAATATATAGAGATTCAGTCGAAAGAGGAAGAGACATCGCATCTGTAATTACGCAATACAACAACCATGTTAGACCTATGTACTTTAAATTTGTGGAGCCTTCAAGAAAATATGCAGACATCATAGTACCAAAAGGTGGGAAAAACAAGGTTGCCATTGAAGTTATACAGGCAAAAATAGGAGAACTAATCCAAAATAAAAAATAACATTATGCAATACGTTCACTGCGCGCTTACAATATTATTAACCTTGTTCATTGCTTTCTTACTAAGTAACGATAAAAAAAGGATTAAAATCAAACTTATATTTTTAGGTTTATTTTTCCAATTCGTTTTTGCCATTGTGTTATTCAAAATACCAGTTATAGCAAAGGTATTTTTAGGGTTCAATCACGTACTTGATGCTATATCGGCATCGACGACGCACGCGACCAGCTTTGTATTCGGTGGGCTTGCTAACCCTCCTGAACAATCTGGCCTCGGATATATACTGGCATTTCAAGGTTTTCCTGTTTTAATCACAATATCAGCCCTCAGTGCTGTTTTAACTTACTGGAAAATACTGCCATTCATAATCAACATATTCTCCATAATATTTAGGAGAATTTTGAATGTTGGTGGGACTCTTGGTTTTGCAGTGTCAGCCAACATATTCTCTGGAATGAGTGAAACGCCATTGGTCATCAACACTTATTTAAGGCGTTTAAGTCATAGCGAAATTTTTTCATTAATGGTGTGCGGAACTTCTGCTGTTGCAAGTTCTGTTATGGTTCTGTACTCAATGATTTTAAAACCCATTATAGAAAACCCTTTGGGTCATATTATAACCTCCGTTTTAATCAGCATACCAGCTGCACTTACAATATCGCGCATTATCATACCAGAAGTATCTGAGGTTTCTGAAGGAAAAGATGCCAATTATTCACCGGCAAAAAACACATTAGACGCTCTTTACACTGGAATTATAGATGGCGGTAAGGTAATCATTACCATACTTGCAATGCTGATTGGTTTTGTTGCTTTAATAGACATCACAAATCAGGCAATTGCTGCAATCAACCCAACAGAGCATAGCGTTACAATTCAAGGAATATTAGGAATGATAATGTACCCTGTTGCTTGGGTGATAGGGATACCTGCACATGAAGCTGGGATTGCTGGTTCTTTACTTGGAACAAAATTGGTGTTAAATGAGATTATATCATTTCAGGAGTTGGTGAGGGTTGGGGCTCAGTTAACATATAAAACCAAGATTATGATGTTATACGCCCTTTGTAGTTTTGCAAATTTGGGCAGTATTGGCGTTATGATTGGTGTTTACGGAGCATTAATCCCAGAACGTAAAAGTGAGGTAATAAAATTAGGATTTAAAGCGATAATTGCTGGCACGCTGGTGAACCTTTCTATCGCAAGTATCATAGGTGTGTTGATAGGTTAAGGCTGTTAAGGCTTTTCAAGTCTCTGTGTTAACGAAATGCCCAGGCTGCAAGAAAAAGGGGGGTGCGATTTAGCATAAGCCGCGCATTCATAAAGCCTGACGGCTTGGATTTTTTACTTGCCAACTTTTAATTTACTCGAAGTATACTCCGATAACTTGAAAAATTGGCGTCAAAATACTTCGGACTTCGCATTTCGTCACGTACTTCTATACGCGCCTCATGCTCATCACTCGTATTCCTCGCTCTTTTCCAAGTTCTCTGTCGTCTATAAATTTGCCAACTCTTGATTTACTAGAGGTATATATGTATCACCAGAGGTTTAGTTATGCTTTTTAATATCAGATACAAAATTTTTCATCTTTGCAAAGAAGCCTTCAGTTTTTGGATTAGCACCAGATTGATGAATCTTATCAAATTCTTCTAACAATTCTCTTTGCTTTGCAGTAACTTTGACAGGCAGTTCAACGCCGATGTTAATGTACAAATCTCCATATTTTGATGTTTGCATAATAGGCATTCCTTTACCCTGCAACCTCAACTTTGCACCAGATTGTGTTCCTGGAGTGATGTTAACTTTTGCAACATTGCCGTCTATAGTTGGGATTTCAATGCTGCCACCCAAAATTGCAGTCACCATCTTTATTGGCACCGAACAATATAAGTTCTCATTCTCTCTTTGATAAAAATCATGAGCCATAATAGAAACATATATATACAAATCTCCTGCAGCCCCCCCTCTAATTCCAGCCTCACCTTCTTTGGCCACCCGGATTTTTGCTCCGTCACTAATTCCAGCTGGAATTTGGACAGATAGATTCTTTTCCTGCTCGTACCGGCCTTGCCCTTTACATTTTACGCATGGATCTTTGATTGTCACTCCGGAACCAGCGCAGTTCACACAAGTCTTTTCTATCATAAAAAACCCCTGTTGATATCTGACCTTCCCAGAACCATGGCAAGTTGAACAGTCCACTGTGCCATTTTTTGATTTTGTGCCGCTCGCATTACATTCACCACAGACACCAGCAACCCTAAACTTAACGTTGCATTTAACGCCAGTGTAAGCTTCTTCTAGGCTAATTTCTGTGTTATACCTAATGTCGGCCCCATTACTATTTTGCCGTTTCGCAGAGCTAGAACCACCTCTTCTACCAACAAAATCACCAAATATGTCCCCAAACACATCCGCAAAATCTTCAAAACCCCCTGCTTGCCCTTGGAATCCTCCACCACCAGCCCTATTGAAATTTTGAGCTCCCTCAGCACCATATCTATCATATGCTGCTCTTTTTTGTTCGTCCTTTAAGACTTCGTATGCCTCGTTAATCTCTTTAAATTTCTTCTCGGACTCTTTATTTCCCTGATTTTTGTCCGGATGATGTTTTAGCGCCAGTTTCCTAAAAGCTTTTTTTATTTCATCAGAAGATGCTTCCCTATTTACACCCAAGGTTTTATAGTAATCTTTTTCCGCCATTAATCAATGCATGTACTAAGTTGTTGGTTCATAAGCATACCTTGTGTTTTTTGCCTATGCTTCTTATGGATTTTACACTCATAAAAACACCCACATCATTTTCAAACATAAGTCGTTTAACACCTAAGTATACTTCATATATCTTGCAAGCCACATATACTCCACTAACTTAAAAATTGGCATCGTCTACACATTTTTAAAAATTGGCATCGTCTACACATTTTGCCAATTCTCAGTTTGACTTGAGGTATAATAAAAGTTGATGTTATCATTTTCGCACTCTTGGATTTTGTTGCGTACTATTTTGTACGCTCCACATGCTTGACAATGAATTCCTCATCAATTTTTAGTACCTTGAGTATATAGCAATAGATAATATAAATATTTTATATATCAAGTTAAAATCACTAAATATTTTCAGAGTGTTAGCCAAAGATAGATATAAAATTGCCCTGCTCACTTAGATAGTGTCGTCATGAGATTTGTGGTATAATATGAAAGAAAAGATAAATCAGGAGTAAAAATGGATTTAGGGCTACATAGGCATGATATAACAGATAATATGTGGGATTTGATAAAGGATCATTTGCCAGGAAGGGAGGGTACGTGGGGAGGTTTGGCACATAATAACAGAAGATTCATTAACGCAGTATTTTGGATATTAAGAACAGGTTCTCCCTGGAGAGATTTGCCTTCAGAATATGGAGGATGGAAAAATACACATAAAAGATTTTGCAGATGGAGAGACAAAAGGATATGGGAGGCTTTATTGGAGATATTTGTGAAAGAACCTGATATGGAATGGTTAATGATAGACGCAAGTCATAGTAAAGTGCATCCACATGCTTCAGGTGCAAAAGGCGGCAATCAAGATATGAGTCGTACAAAAGGGGGCTCAATACAAAGATTCACCTTGCCTTGGATTCACATGGTATGCCACTCAAAGTTATTGTCACAAAAGGCTCAGAAGCTGATTGCAAGCAGGCTGTTAATCTTATTGAAGAGATGAAAGCTGAGTACTTACTAGCCGACAGAGGGTACGATGCTAATTACATAATTGACCATGCCCAAGAATTGGGCATGAGCGTTGTTATTCCTCCTAAAAAGAACAGAATCACCCAGAGAAAATACAATAAAGATTTATACAAAATAAGGCATATTGTAGAAAACACCTTTCTTCATCTTAAAAGATGGAGGGGAATTGCAACCAGATATGCTAAAAATTCAGCTTCTTTCCTTGCCGCAATTCAGATTAGATGTTTATCTCTTTGGCTTAAAATCTCATGACGACATTATCTAGGAAATTGGGAGCGTTGAAAGATAAAATAAGGATAAATGTGATGGTTTGATTTAAGGAAGTTTGGACCATGGTCTAGATAGTGTCGTCATGAGATTTGTGGTATAATATGAAAGAAAAGATAAATCAGGAGTAAAAATGGATTTAGGGCTACATAGGCATGATATAACAGATAATATGTGGGATTTGATAAAGGATCATTTACCAGGAAGGGAAGGTACGTGGGGAGGTTTGGCACATAATAACAGAAGATTCATTAACGCAGTATTTTGGATATTAAGAACAGGTTCTCCCTGGAGAGATTTGCCTTCAGAATATGGAGGATGGAAAAATACACATAAAAGATTTTGCAGATGGAGAGACAAAAGGATATGGGAGGCTTTATTGGAGATATTTGTGAAAGAACCTGATATGGAATGGTTAATGATAGACGCAAGTCATAGTAAAGTGCATCCACATGCTTCAGGTGCAAAAGGCGGCAATCAAGATATGAGTCGTACAAAAGGGGGCTCAATACAAAGATTCACCTTGCCGTGGATTCACATGGTATGCCACTCAAAGTTATTGTCACAAAAGGCTCAGAAGCTGATTGCAAGCAGGCTGTTAATCTTATTGAAGAGATGAAAGCTGAGTACTTACTAGCCGACAGAGGGTACGATGTTAATTACATAATTGACCATGCCCAAGAATTGGGCATGAGAGTTGTTATTCCTCCTAAAAAGAACAGAATCACCCAGAGAAAATACAATAAAGATTTATATAAAATAAGGCATATTGTAGAAAACACCTTTCTTCATCTTAAAAGATGGAGGGGAATTGCAACCAGATATGCTAAAAATTCAGCTTCTTTCCTTGCCGCAATTCAGATTAGATGTTTATCTCTTTGGCTTAAAATCTCATGACGACATTATCTAGCCATCTAAAGCTACTTTTCCCCATGCTGTACAATAACACTGCCAGAGCCTTCATCTCTGGCGAACAGCCTCTTAATTTAGTGCTTGTAAAATTACATCCACACTCTTTGCATTTATACCTTTGCATACCCATAATATTACCATTCTTAACGTATTTACTGCTACTGCATTTTTTACACTCTGTATTCATATTTCTATTTTCTTTGTTGCTCGCTATATTCATTTTAGCATCTTATCTATCTTATGGCAACACTCCCTTATCTGTTATATCATGCCTATGTAGCCCTAAATCCATTTTTACTCCTGATTTATCTTTTCTTTCATATTATACTACAAATCTCATGACGACACTATCTAACTCCCACACCTTTTATTTCTTTACAACCTATATCCTTGCCATAATATTCATAAAAAAAGACCAGCATAACACCTAAAAACGCAATTAAAGCTCGCTTCTTCATCAATTCCTTTTTTTATTCTTTGTTGCTTTTTTCATAGAAACTTTGCCAACATCGTTTCACTTCTCTTTTCTCTTTCTCTATTCTTGCCATATCTCTTTAAATCTATAGAATGCGTACCTATTATAGCCCATTTCTTCCATGCCAAAAATACATTCCCTACCTGTTTTGCCAATTCTAGCAATCCTAGTTTTGCCTTATTTATTTTCTCTCTCTATGTTATTTGTTTTTTACTCTTATTCATTATGTTATCATGTTTTATATGTGTCTGTTAGGTGATATCTTCTCTATTACAAATAGATGCGACAAAGACGTTTTATGCAAGCAGTCTATTTATAATTTTAGGCCTATCTCTAAAGAACAACCATTTTTTTTATTGTCATTATGCCAATAAATAAATTTTATAACTATATCATTATCTCTCATTCTTACTGGGATAACATCTATGCCGATTATTTTTTGTAATTTACTGTTTTCTATACTAGTTATTTGGATATTATTATTTTTTTTATTATGTCCTTTTATATTCATATATCGAAGACCTATATAAGGCTTCATTTGCTCTAATATCTTGCTAGATATATTTATTTTTTTACCTACTACAAATTCGTTGTTATAATAAAGCTCTCTATGTTCAGAATTTATATTTCTGTTTCCATACATAGAAAGTGCATTAAAGTAGTAATCTTTTAATGCCCCTTTATATAGGATTGCAGCTATAGTGTCTTTGTATTTTTTATTAAAGGTAAGTTCTTTTTCCAAGTATAGATAGATTCCTAGATTCTCAAATCTAATGATACCATATGCATTGCTTACATTGTATCTATAATTTCTATACGAATCTAATTTGTGTTTATATTTTGTCCATCTATGCCCACACCCAATTGTATAATCTATATCAGGACTATATAGTCCTGTATAATTAAAATCTAAAATCAAGTTATTTGATAAATAATTATTACCAAGGTCTAGTATGTCAATTGGTGAATTATTAAAATTATCTAGCGTATATACATCTGACATATAATCAAAATTATTATACGAGACGCTGCTCTTAATAAATTGAGTAGCTTTGATATTAAGTAGTTTGCTGTACTTAATATTATGCTTGAACTGCTTACTATAACTTTTTATTTCATAATTTAATCTACTATTTTTAAGTAACATATCATTATAACCCATTGCAAAATAATTTAATCCAGAATGTTTAGGCTCCCCCTCTTCTATTACAAAAGCTTTCTTACCTGTATTTAAGCCTAGGTCTGTTGATAGATTTTTTAGATCTAACGATAAAGTACCGTACAATGCCAATTCATTCTTTTCATCATAGTTATCAAAAGTCAGCTTAAGTGAATTAGGATATATGTTGCGATTGATATAGTTAATGTATGCAAAAGCCTTGCACACATTAAAAGGGCTTATACTTTCAATGTATTTTGCATAATCCATTAATATATCATTATAGTGATCATATTTAGTTAAAATGACTTTTAATTTGATGAG
The DNA here is from genome assembly GCF_034359465.1 of Candidatus Bandiella woodruffii. NCBI lineage: Bacteria > Pseudomonadati > Pseudomonadota > Alphaproteobacteria > Rickettsiales > Candidatus Midichloriaceae > Candidatus Bandiella > Candidatus Bandiella euplotis. The sequence continues at coordinate 227,534 of NZ_CP110820.1, forward strand.
ATTACCCTTTTGCTCCTTACAAGGATTAGCAAAATCATTAGAGGTTAAGTCGATTTCATTTCTTATTATTTTCTCTTTTGCGCTTTGTAACTTTTCAATGACAGATATATTCTGCCTCTTCCTCAATCCTTCTTTTAACTCTTTTATATAGTAAGAACTACAAATTTCTTCTTTAGTGCTACTTAAATGTGGGCTAGCACTACAAAAAGGCTTATTTTTATAATTTTCTAAATAAACTAAGGGCGTGTATTTATTTGATGTTAAGTTATCATTTTTTTGCTTGCACAGTTTATCTATAGTATAGGATAAAAATTTTGATGTAGAGCAGTGATACTTATCATTATTCTTGTTTTTATGTAAAATGGTATATAGCTTTGCGTTACATTCAAAAGTAGTAATGTTTAAAATTATGCTATAAACGGCGATAAGTTTGTAACTTCGCATTAAATGCCGATGAATTAAATTGGTAAGACGCTAAAAATTACATATTGTATTATCAGCTAATACAGAAATATTTAAACAAGTTTCATAAGCTAATATTAAAGATTCTTCTGAAAAAAAAGATTCTTGATTGTAATCAGATAGTGAAAATATTTCGCATACTAGGTTTATGAATTCAGGTACTTTATTATGCGTAGCAAATATACTTTGGCCTTCTTCGCTACAAACTAATTGCCTCATCATTATTTCATAGTTCTTAATATACCGATCAAAAATAGTAAATATTTTAGGATTAATATTTTCTACTTCAGGACACTTATGGTATCCATAGAAAGTTTTGTCTATGAAAGTATCAAACTCACTATTTTGGTTTATATAGTCGAAAGATATAACTAGGTCGCTTTTTGTATATTGCCTTGGACAGTGACTACTAAGCGCTATTTCATAACCTACTGTCTGATTGTAACTTTTATCTTTTAAAATATCTCGCAACGCAAAGTACATAAATTCTAGATATGAAGAGCTAATTATTATATTTTCTTGCGTTACCTTTTTATATTTTTCAACTAAATAAATTGTTGGATGAAAATGATTGTTTTTTATACCTATCTCGTTCATAAATAATCTGGTCACTTTCATACAGTCAAAAAAAAAATTCACCGACCTTCTTCGATACTATCTTGTCATCGTAGTGCCGTATGTAATCACTAATTTCTGAATTCATTTGCTTTTTTATTTCATCAATATACATAACTATTTCTATAAATTTACAAATCTACCTTGGCACAAGGTGTGTAATTTACTGAGTCTGTGTTATTGCTAAATAAATGAAATAAAAAGTCTTCTTCAAACAAATCAGAAAGAACAGGTGGCGTGTAGTGACTATCAACGTAATCAAAGTTATGAAGATGCTGAAGTGTAAGTACGCAATCATCATCTATCTTTCCCTCTTTATAAATTGTATAGGCACAATCTAGCAATACTTTATCATCAGGATTTTTTTCTAAAATTTCCCTTGCAATTTTTTTAGCCTCAGATTTGTTTTGAGATAGACACTTCCCATTTAAACGATCAGTAGCTTCAAGATATTTAAAATACACATCCTCTTTTTTATTCAAGAAAACATCCCGGACATTGATGCAATTTTTTGTATGTAGATTTATGACTAATTCTATATAAGAGGTGTCATGTAGGTTTTCTTTTGCAGCTTTGATATGATGATGTGCTTTATTTATATTGTTATCATTCGTTAAGTTTAGCACAGCTAGAGTATAATGCGCCAAGCCTTTAATGTGCATATTTTCAGTTAATAGAGTATTTAAGCAATTTTCCGCCAGCTCTTCATTTTTTTGTACAAAAAGCCCATGCATGTGAAAGAGACAGATTGAGTATTTCGACAATGGATCGATTTTAGAATACTGCAAAAAATAGTTATATGCTTGTTCGTACTTACCATCTCTCAATGATATAGCTCCTAAAATATAGTAAGCCTCTATACTTTCATTTTTTAATGATTCCAGTAAGTACTTTTTAGATTCCGTATAGTTACGATCAGCATAATAAATTTTACCCAAAAATAGATTTGCTTGAGCGTAACCTTTTTCTATCGATATTTTTAAAAGCTTTATAGCAAAATCATGATGTAATTTTTCTCTAAGATTTTTATCTATAGGTTGGTTACCCATCGTTTTATCAAGCTGCATTCTATCTATTATTTGAACTGACTTATTATCAATCACTCTTTTATAATAAGACATATAGCCCAATATCGCTAACGCATGTCCATCTAAACCATGGTATTCTGCCTCTTCTATTACAATAATTTTGTCTGATCTTAAGTCTTCCTTATCTATTAAGGGAGATAATTTTAATAAACTAATGATTTTAGTCGAGTACGCACTCTTACTTGCTAAATAATGCAAAAAATTTTTTAACTTATTTTTTTCTGTTGCGTTTTTTATGTCAAAATAAAAAAAAGCAACAATATATAATGCATTCTCGTCTAGCCCATCATATTCTTCTATAGAATCAATATATGTAGTTAGACGATTAATGTCTTTAGATAGTAAATATAGACTATAAATGGAAGGTAAATGCCATTTCTCAGCGCCAGCTTTGAAAAATTCCAATGCTTTAGTATACTCTCTATTATGTTTATACAACAGACCCAATCCATGCATAGAAGATAAATGATTTTTACCAATCTCTAGGTATTTTTGCTTTTGCTCTAGATTGCTCTGCGAATACGCTAAATAATAAGAGTAATCTGGATTATTTTCTAAGAATTTTTTAGGGACTTTCTCTAAGTATAGAAACTCATTGTAATACTGATCATTCAAATTTTTGTACAGTTTTTTTAAAAAATCAGGTACATAGAAATATTGCTCTAAGATTTGTTTAAAATAATTACTATAATTATAATGCTCTTTTATTAAAATTTGATTTATTTGATCGTCTTCACCAAAAAGCTCTTCCATTAACATTAAAGCTTTTTCACAATAACTAGAGTCGCACTTGTAATAAAGCTCTAGTTTGCACATATTATTATCGTAGTTCCCGCTCTCTTTATAATATTCTATAGCTAAGTCTCTTTTTACCTTTTTTGAATGAGGATTTTTTCTTAATCTCTCTTCCAGAGCTCTGATAATTGCTTCCATGCTACAAGTCTTCTTGCGGCTCTTCTACGCTTTGAAGAGCACTATCTTTTAGCTCAAGATTATCTAATGCTTCATATCTATTATCAAAGGATTCTTCTGCATAATCATCTAATATATACTTACTTAGTTGAATTATATCTTGACATATCATCTGATGTAAGAAGGGTAACGGACTTCCTATAAAAGATGTTTTGCAAATATGTACATATTGATCTTTTTCAACGTTGTATAGAGTTTGCATTTGAGGGTAAACTGAGCTCAAGCCTTTTAGAATATGAGCCTTAAATGCTTCGCCATATTGTTTGAGAATGCTTAGCCGAGGTTCAGCATAATCAATCTCTCCTGTAGATTCATTATATACAGTTGCAACCAAAGGCTTATTACTATCTTCATTAGATACTTGAAAATTTGTTAAGAACTGCTCTAGGTTGTGATAGTCTATTTGCTCTAAAACTTTTTTATCCGCACTCCTCTTAATTTCATGAAACTTAGAGCTGATTATTTGGTGTGGCTCTTTTATAATCTTATACTCGTCCCCTAGTATAAAATCTCTTAAAAATACAAATAAAAAGGTATAATTTGGGTCTGGAGTGCTAATTGGCTCTGGCGATCCTATTGAGCCGAAAAGTGCGGAGTTATCGTTTGGTTTCTTTGGGCTAGATATGTAATTAAATTCAAATTCGTCTCCATTTTTCTCATACATTCTATAATAAAGTGCGCACATATCTTTTCTCTGCGGCCTATTAGACAGCATTGCGCACTCCTCATCAGTTATTTCGTAGTCGTTGAATTTTGCAAAAACTTTCTTATATTGCTCTTGCTTTTCTTTAGGTATGTTTATCGTGCGCTCAATGTCATCAACTATATCCTTACCAATTTCTAGCGGCACAAAAGATTGCACATAAAATTGCGGCATGTTAAAATCCACTTTGTATTGAACATTATTATAAGTCAGCCTATAATCACTTTTATATGATGCAACAAAGGAGTCTGCAAGACTCTTTATGTGATCAAATAATTGATCGGCAGCTAAAATAAGATTTTGCGATATTGTGTAATCGGCAGTATCTTTCTCCAAAACCTTATTGCGAAAATCTTGGTCTTTATATATCTTTGGATCAGACCAAATTTCATTTTTTTCAACAAAATTAGCAAGCTTAGAGTGAGACATTGTCGAAAGAGTTAAGCTCGTTTCTTGGTTTTTTTCTTGATCTCCTGATAAATTATCTAAATGCTTAGGTTTGATTTTTTTATTATTTATTTTTTGTTTAGGCATATGCTATATTTTTTTTGCGAGTCATTAGCTTACATATTAGAAATAATTTTTCTGAAGTCAACTTCGAATATGCCCTAGGCATGACGAAAGAGCAGAGGGTTCAAGTCTCTCATGACTGATATAGAGCTGCCCATTAGCTGAGGCAATGTTAGCTTCGTGAAGAGTTAGCCGAAGGAAGCTGACGGCAAAGTAAGGCTGAAACGAACGGAAACTTGGTATTTAGGCAGTTACAACTGGGTAACATAGCATTATCTATAACAACCAGCTCTGTCGCGTCTACAATTGAAGATTTTTTGATAATTTTCTAAATAGCGTCGTCATGAGATTTGTGATATAATATGAAAGAAAAGATAAATCAGGAGTAAAAATCGATTTAGGGCTACATAGGCATGATATAACAGATAATATGTGGGATTTGATAAAGGATCATTTACCAGGAAGGGAAGGTACGTGATGAGGTTTGGCACATAATAACAGAAGATTCATTAATGCAGTATTTTGGATATTAAGAACAGGTTCTCCCTGGAGAGATTTGCCTTCAGAATATGGAGGATGGAAAAAATACGCATAAAGGGAGCGTTGAAAGATAAAATAAGGATAAATGTGATGGTTTGATTTAAGGAAGTTTGGACCATGGTCTAAAAAAATTAACAAAAAACTGGTTTCCCCAAGAATTCAAAAGATTTCTTTGAGGTGGGATATGGTAATTTCAGAGTGTTAGCCAAAGATAGATATAAAATTGCCCTGCTCACTTAGGAAATTATTGTTATCCTCAAAATGTACCCAGAGCTTAATCGTAAGATCGACAACTTCTTCAGATTTTGAAACCACCTTTGTTTTTCTGGTCATTCTTGCAATTCTGTGCCTTGTGTTTGAGTTATTGGACTCAATTGAGAGTGTATGTTGTTTGCCAACAACATGTTGATGGCGAGGTATAACCTCTGAATAAACAGACCAATCGTCTGTGTAATAAGTGCAATTATCTCTACTTATGATTTTCCACAATTTTCTAAAGGTTGTAACGTTACGCTTACCAACCACCCAGGCAACAACTCTCTTGAGCTCCCTACTATAGGCTTTCCATATCCATAATTTGTTTTTTTTGAATCTACAAAATGCCACATCTCATCTATTTCAACTTCTCTCAATTCTTCCGGCACTGTTGGTCTTGGTATCTTTTTAGCATACAGTATTATCCACTTATATACGCTAGTATGAGCTACTTTAAATAATTTCCCTAGCCATCTAAAGCTACTTTTTTCCATGCTGTACAATAACACTGCCAGAGCCTTCATCTCTGGCGAACAGCCTCTTAATTTAGTGCTTGTAAAATTACATCCACACTCTTTGCATTTATACCTTTGCATACCCCTAATATTACCATTCTTAACGTATTTACTGCTACTGCATTTTTTACACTCTGTATTCATATCTCTATTTTCTTTGTTGCTCGCTATATTCATTTTAGCATCTTATCTATCTTATGGCAACACTCCCGGTAATTTTTAGCTTTTTATTGATTCTGCGAAGCGTGATTTTATGAGCTTAGGCAGTAAGAACCGTTAAACGTTTTAAATTAAAGCAGATAGCATTCATAAATTCAGCAAACTGATTTTTGGCAATTCCTATGTATCGCAATCGTTTATTATCTTGAGAAAACACCCTCTCAAACGGAGCCCTTATGGAAGTATAGTATCGATCAAGGTCAAAATTCTTTTGCTTCATATTGTTTTTCTTGATGGCGCAAAAATGAATACCTCTGCTTTTAGCTGCATTCTTTGCTGGTGCAACACAATACCCTTTGTCAGCATAAACTGCTCCACTATTTGGTAAAACATGCGCAACTCCCTTTGCATCGGTAACATTAGCAGGCGTTATAGCAACCTTGTTGATCATTCCGGATTGAATATCTACGCTTACATGTTTTTCTTATAGCCATACCAAAATTTACTACCACCCTTGCACCCTATTTTGGCTTGTTTATCATGTGCGACTTTAGGCAAGACTTCGTTGTTAAGTTTTTCATATTTTTGTTTTCTGGCTTCATCCCGCTCTTCCCATAAATTAGCTTTGGAGATCAAGTGACTTGCATCAACAAAAGTAAATACCTCGCTCATATATCCTTGAGATTTTAGTTGATCTCTAAAAATGGCAAAGATTTTTGATAACAAATTTGTTCCTATCTTTGAGCGGATTCTACTAAAAACGCTATAATCAGGTGTGGCTTCGGTTAAATCAAAATCACAAAACCACTTGGCTGCAACACTGTCACTCAAATATCTTTCTAGTTCACGATCTGACAAATCTTCCATAAACTGTAACAACAAGCATTTAAATAAACGTAAAACACCATATCCCTTATAATTAGCAGGAGATTCAATTCCCTTCAGCTCTTGCTCTACTGCCCCAAAATTAAACAGCTCCTTAAATTTGCGATATTGATGCTCACTACCAACCAATTGATCCAAACATACCATTATTATTTGATGCGCTGATGACATTTTTCTCTTCTTTATTCTGTAATCCACTCCACTATACCTTTCTTTATTCCATCTTGCAACACTCCCTTTATGTGTATTTTTCCATCCTCCATATTCTGAAGGCAAATCTCTCCAGGGAGAACCTGTTCTTAATATCCAAAATACTGCGTTAATGAATCTTCTGTTATTATGTGCCAAACCTCCCCACGTACCTTCCCTTCCTGGCAAATGATCCTTTATCAAATCCCACATATTATCTGTTATATCATGCCTATGTAGCCCTAAATCCATTTTTACTCCTGATTTATCTTTTCTTTCATATTATATCACAAATCTCATGACGACACTATCTAAGTGTTTGCAGAGTGTTAGCCAAAGATAGATATAAAATTGCCCTGCTCACTTAGGAAATTATTGTCAGAGTGTTAGCCAAAGATAGATATAAAATTGCCCTGCTCACTTAGGAAATTATTGTCAGAGTGTTAGCCAAAGATAGATATAAAATTGCCCTGCTCACTTAGGAAATTATTGTTATCCTCAAAATGTACCCAGAGCTTAATCGTAAGATCGACAACTTCTTCAGATTTTGAAACTACCTTTGTTTTTCTGGTCATTCTTGCAATTCTGTGCCTTGTGTTTGAGTTATTGGACTCAATTGAGAGTGTATGTTGTTTGCCAACAACATGTTGATGGCGAGGTATAACCTCTGAATAAACAGACCAATCGTCTGTGTAATAACTGCAATTATCTCTACTTATGATTTTCCACAATTTTCTAAAGGTTGTAACGTTACGCTTACCAACCACCCAGGCAACAACTCTCTTGAGCTCCCTACTATAGGCTTTCCATATCCATAATTTGTTTTTTTTTGAATCTACAAAATGCCACATCTCATCTATTTCAACTTCTCTCAATTCTTCCGGCACTATTGGTCTTGGTATCTTTTTAGCATACAGTATTATCCACTTATATACGCTAGTATGAGCTACTTTAAATAATTTCCCTAGCCATCTAAAGCTACTTTTTCCCATGCTGTACAATAACACTGCCAGAGCCTTCATCTCTGGCGAACAGCCTCTTAATTTAGTGCTTGTAAAATTACATCCACACTCTTTGCATTTATACCTTTGCATACCCCTAATATTACCATTCTTAACGTATTTACTGCTACTGCATTTTTTACACTCTGTATTCATATTTCTATTTTCTTTGTTGCTCGCTATATTCATTTTAGCATCTTATCTATCTTATGGCAACACTCCCTAAATCAGTTATCACCTCAACGATTCTAAAGCCCTCAAACTAAAAAGCAATCATTTGTTTGAAATTTTCGATTGTAAATTGCATCATTTGTTGATATCTAATACGTTTATCAATATGCATACTTTTTTATGGCAGCATTAATTTGGTTCATTATAATACTAACACCGATAGTCTTTATACATGAGTTGGGACATTTTGTTTTTGCAAGGCTGTTTGGGGTTAAGGTGGATGTATTTTCGATAGGTTTTGGCAAAACACTCTTCAAATGGAAAGATAGTAAAGATACCACATGGCAAGTGGCACTTATACCGCTTGGGGGGTATGTTAAGATGCACGGGGATGATAATGCAGCAAGTGTGCCAGATGAAACTAAGCTGCAGTCTTTTGATGAAGATGAGAAAAAATTGTCTTTGCATCACAAAAAACTTTGGCAAAAATCTTTAATTGTTTTTGGTGGTCCGCTGGCAAATTATCTTTTGGCCATAGTGCTTTTTATAGGGGTTGCACTTTATAGTGGGAAGCAAGAAGTCACGCTTGAGATAACCGGTATTCAAAATGAATCTCCTGCTCAAAAAAGTGGTCTTGAGGTTGGTGATGTTATTGTGGAATTTAACGATCAAGCTGTTGATTCCATGTTTGACTTAAAGTCTAAGTTAATGCTTAACACTGAAGAAGAAATAAAACTGGGTTATATAAGAGGTGATAGCTATATGACTGTGAATGTCGTCCCAGATTTTATCGATATTGTTGATATTGGTGGTAACCAGCGTAAGCAGGCAATACTAGGCGTAATATTTGGAAAGTTTATTTATTCAAAGATTGGAGTTTTAGAATCTATAAAATATTCTGTTCAACAAGTGTTTGACATGTCATGCAACATGCTTTTGGGAATTTGGCAAATGATCACCGGGCAACGTAACACTGACGATTTAGGTGGGCCGATCAAGATTGCTAAATATTCCGCAGCATTTGCAGAGCAAGGGGTACTGGCAGTTTTGTTATTCATGGCCATAATCTCGTTAAATTTGGGGTTAGTTAATTTGTTGCCAATTCCTATGTTAGATGGTGGACATTTATTTCTTTATGCGTTAGAAGGGATAATGAGAAAACCTTTGAATTACAAAATTCAAAATATGATATTTAAAATTGGCATGGCTCTATTGATTGCTCTTATGTTGATGGCATTTTGGAATGATTTAAAAGGTATAGAATTTTTAAGGAATTTATTTAATTAATTTAGGGACGTAATATGAACTTCATCAAAAATATTCTTTTTACAACAGTCTTTTTATTTGGTGTTATTTGTGTTTTTGCATCAGACAGAATTTCCAATGTTGAGATTATTGGTAACAAAAGAATCCCAATAGATACTATAATTTTTCATCTTGATTTCAAAGGGGGGAATAACATATCCCAGGACCAGATAGACCAATCTGTTAAGAATCTTTATGCTACTGGGTTTTTCTCAAGCGTTTCTATGAAAAAGAAAGAAAACAATCGTATTTTTATTGAAGTGCAGGAAGCACCAATCATCAAGAGAATCTCCATAGAAGGAAGTAAAAAATTAAAGGCGGCGGAAATAAAGAAGAATTTGCTAAGCAAAGAAGGTGGTATGTACTCTAAGTTTAAGCTAGAAAACGATGTAAAATCATTGGCTGCTTCATATAAAAAAATGGGGTACTATTATACGGAAGTTAATTACGCTGTGAAAAATTCTAATGAAAATTCTATAGATGTCTCGATATTAGTTAATGAGGGAGTGAAACCCAAAATCAAAAAGATTAAATTTTTGGGTAACGAGAGGTACGCTGAGCGAGATTTGTTAAAAGTGATATCTTCTAAGGAATCTGCTTGGTATAGGTTTTTTTCTTCCAGTGATTTATATGACCAAGATAGGATTGCATTTGACAAAGAACTTTTGAGAGAGCACTACATGCAGGAGGGATACGCAAAATTTAAAGTGATCTCCTCATCCTCTGAAATTACACCAAACCAAAAGGACTTCCTCATAACTTGTTTGATTAGCGAGGGAGAAAGGTTTAATTTTGGCAAAACTTCTGTGGACTCTAAAATTAAAGATATAAAAAATTCAGAGTTAATGAAAGTGGTTCAGTATAAAGAAGGGCAAATATTTAATGAGAAGCTGATAGAAAAAACCGTTGATGAAATGACTAAGCATTTTGGAGACAATGGTTATACATTCGTAAACGTTGATTATGAGCTGAATAAAGACGAAAAAAACAAAACAGTAAATATCAAGTTTATTGCGAATGAAACATCGAAATACTTCATAAAAAATATTAATATAGTTGGTAATACAAGAACTTTGGACAGAGTAATTAGAAGAGAAATGAAAATTTATGAAGGTGATCCGTACAATGCATCTAAAATTCAAAGATCGAAGCAAAAGATCGGCAATCTTGGTTATTTTAGCTCAGTAGAGATAGAGAATAAGGCAACATCTGAGCGCGATAAAGTGGACCTTGAAGTTAAAGTGAAGGAGACGTCCACGGGTTCTTTAAATCTTTCTGTAGGGTATAATAGCGCTGTTGGGATGATAGGATCTGTTGCTCTTTCTGAATATAACTTTCTTGGAAAGGGACAGATCGTGAGGATGGAATTTGCTAAAGCAAACAAAAGCTCCGATATATCTTTTGGTTTTACAGAACCAAGGTTGATGGATAGAAATTTAAGTGTTGGCTTTGATGTGTTTAATAGTACCCAAGACTTAACAAATTTGAGCTCCTACGGTGCAAGAAGTAAAGGACTTACTCTAAGATTTGGGTATGATATTACAGATTATCTATACCACACAGTAAATTACTCTATTAAGAAAGATAAAATCAAAAGAGAAGATGAGGCTTCATTGTTTTTGAAGGCTCAGCCTACCAACTCTTTAACATCGTCTATTGGACAATCTTTCATGTATGATAAACTGGATAGTGCTATCAGTCCTACTAAAGGTTATATGATAAAACTTAGTCAGAACTTTGCTGGAGTTGGCGGTAATGTAAAATACATACAGCATCAATTGCATGGTAATCACTACACGCCTTTGTATAAGGACAGTGTTATATTAAAACTGGTGGGACGAGTTGGTGATGTACGTGGAGTTGGTGGGAATAACGTAAGTATCAGTAACAGCTTCTTTGTTGGCGAAGAATACTTGAGAGGATTTTATAGTATTGGTCCAAGACAAAAAGTCGTTAGCGAGCTTAAACCACAAGACCATGCTTTAGGTGGTAAGCAGTTTATTACTGGGACGGCGGAAGTGCAGTTCCCGCTTGGACTGCCTAAAGAATTTGGCATGAAGGGAGCAGTATTTACAGATTTTGGCACGCTTTACAACACTGATGCCGCTAAATATAAATGTATCTCACCTGAATGTGTTTGTAGTACCGATGTTTGTAAGGCATCATCTGATGATGAGTTTGACTCCAGTAAGATACATAACACTAAGAAGTTTAGAGCATCGTATGGTGTTGGGATATTATGGGAATCTCCGCTGGGCTTTATCAGATTTGATTACGGTATTCCAATTAAAAAAGAAGCCTTTGACAAATTGGAGAGAGTAAGATTAAGTATGGGAACAAATTTTTAACTAAAAAGGAGCAATAAATGAAAATTTTAAAACTACTAACTGTATTATTCGCGCTGTGCTTATTTAGCACTGTCTGTTATGCAGAAACAAACCTCGGTTTGGTTGATATACAAAAAATTGCGCAAGAATCCAATGCTTTTAAGGATGCAATGGCGAAGATTGAATCTAAAGCTGGAGAATTCCAAAAAAACACGGAAAAGCTAAGTGCAGTTCTTACTAAGAAAGGCGCTGAACTGGAAAAACAAAAAAACGTTTTATCGCCTGAGGAATATAACAAAAGACAGGATGCGTTTAGCAAAGAAGTTGAAAAAGAGGAGAAGAACTTTTACAATCAAAGGATTGCTCTTGAGAAAGCAACTCAGACCGCTAAAGAGGCTTTGTTTTCTCAAACAAAATCAATAATTGAAAACATTGCAAAGACAAAGAGCATTTCGGTTGTTTTCGATAAAAACTTTGCTTTTTATAATGTGGATTCTATAGACATAACAAATGATGTGCTTTTGGAAGTAAACAAACAGCTGAAGTCTATAGAGATAAACTTATCCTAAGATAACTGTGGTACATAATAAAATAACAAGAAATTTTGCAAAGCTACTTTTAACACTGTTGATTGTAGCTTTTGTTTTTTGGGGGTTTGGCAATGCTTTTAGGAGCAAAGATGAAAATTATGCGATAAAAATAGGTAATATTGAGTACTCCTTCCATCAATGGAACCAAATGCTAAGTAATAACATAAAAGATGCAACGAGGGAACATGGACGAGAGTTGAATGCTGAAGAAATCTATGAGTTAAAAAAATATGTATTGAACCAAATTGTGGATAGCACATTATTGTATATTAAAGCACGAGATTGGGGTATTGAAGTAAGTGATGACATGGTGAGGAAAGAAATCTTAAAAATACCTGCTTTTTTTGATGGTGGCAAATTCAGCAAAAATCTCTTTGATCTAACCATAAAAAGTTATGGTCTATCAGAAGAAGGGTTTATTGCCAAAATTAAAGAAGAGCTGATAAGGGATATATTTGTTGGTTCTTTATCAGGCAATAAACTCGTTCTTACACAACTAACGCAAGTGGTGCTACAAGATTTCCTGGGCACTTATGAGTTTGAGCGTATTAGAATTCCTTTTGATGCATTTAAAATTCCTTCTACTGCTTCAAAAGAAGATTTGTTATCAATTTATGAGAAAAACAAAGATCAATTTAAAATTCCAGAGGAACGGGATATCACTTATGTTGATATTTCAATGAATAAGATCAAAGACTCTGTAGAAAAAATTTATGAAGAACAAACGAGAGAAGAAGGATTACGCAAGCTGTACCAGCAAAAAGCTTTTTTATTTACAGAACCTGAAAAAAGAGTTGTTGAGCAAATACAATTCAGTTCTCTGGATATAGCAAAGAAAGCCAGGGAAGAATTGATCAAAGGGGTAGATGTTAAGACTATTGCCAAAAAATATGCCCCTGAATTTAAAAATATTGACTTGGGGGAGATAACTGCACAAGACTTCGATGGAGATATATCCGTGCAATTGTTTAAACTTAACAAAGGAGGGATTAGTAACATAATAGAAACTCCATTGGGTCTTTATATTTTTAAGGTATCAGATATAATTTCTGCGAAAACAAAAACATATGAAGAAGTAGAACATATAATAAAAAGAGAGTATAAGAGGGAGCTTATTCAAAATCAATTTTTGTCAGTTGTAAAAGATGTCCAAGACGCCGTAAACAATGGACAAAGCGTAGAGAAAATTGCTAAAACGTATAATTTAGAAATACGTCAAATAAAGTTACGCTTTTTAAGCGAGCAAGAAAATCAAACTGATTATGCGCAATATGCAAAATATGCATTTAAAGCACCATTGAATGCCGCAGCTGTAATTAAAACTGGTTCGGATAAATTTTCTATACTGAGGGTGGATAAAATTACTGAATCAAAAATTCAAGATTTTGAAACGATACAAAACCAACTTCAACAAATGTGGACTAAAGAAGAGGTTGCTAAAAAAGCTAATGAACTTGTATTTGTTGCAAACCAGGGCTATGACACCGAACAAAATAAGGAGTTAGTCGATTTTAAAAAGGTTGATATCAGTATTGTTAAAGTTGCAATAGCACATATGGAGAACTTAAGCTATGCAGTTAAGAACGAAAGCGAAGCTAAATACATTGCTTTTTCAGAAGAGATGAAAAAGTTAGTGCAAGATGAGTTCACAAAGCCGCATATCTATAACTTAAAACGTGAAGTTTTGTTCTGGAGACACAAAAAAATAATACCTGCATCTCAAACTGAAATAGATAAACATAAGACCAGGCTTGAACCACGTATCCAGCAAATTGAACAAGAAGCAATCATCACAGAGTTATCTCAACATTTAAGGAAGAAGTATGGGGTGAAAATAAACCAAAAAGTGATGGATTAAGTAATTCTGCGTGGATTTTTAAAGATTTTTTAACACAATACAAACTATTGAATATGGGCTTGCATGATAAATTAGACATGTCTAAGATTGAATCAAAATGGCAGAAAATATGGAAAGAGAACAATGCTTATAAATGGGACATTTCTTGTTCTAGGGCTGAAACTTTTTCTATAGACACCCCTCCTCCAACAGTTTCAGGTGAGCTGCATATGGGGCATGTTTTTAGTTATACCCAAGCAGATTTTATTGCCAGATTCCAAAGGATGTATGGTAAAAATGTATTTTATCCTATAGGGTTTGATGATAATGGACTTCCTACAGAAAGACTTGTTGAGAAAGTTAAGAAAATTAAAAGTAAGGACTTATCAAGAAATGAGTTTGTTAAAATCTGCCAGGAAGTTGTTGCAGAAGTGGAGCAAAAGTATCGGGAGACATTTCAATCACTAGGATTAAGTTTCGATTGGGACCAAGAGTATCAGACCATTGGTGAAAAGTCTCGCAAGCTTTCGCAAATGTCGTTTATCGATTTATATAACAAGGGTAAAATAATCCGAAAATTTGGCCCCAGCTTTTGGGATGTAATTGATCAGACAGCTATTGCTCAAGCTGAAAATGTTAATAAAGAGCAAGTCGGTGTATTGAACGACATCAAATTCAAAACCAATGACGGGCAAGATATCATAATTGCAACCACCAGGCCAGAAATGTTGCCCGCCTGTGTTGCGGTTTTCTATCACCCAGATGACTTAAGATACAGTCATCTGATTGGGAAGAAAGCAGTTGTTCCATTCTTTGATCATAGCGTTGACATTTTGCCAGACCATGATGTTGAACAAGAGAAAGGTACAGGCCTAGTTATGTGCTGTACATTTGGGGACATCCAAGATATTGAATGGTGGAGGAGGCATAAACTAGGCACTAAAGAGTGTATTAGTCCTCATGGTAAGATGAAGAATGCAGGATTTTTAAATGATATGAAAATCAAAGATGCACGTCTGTTCATTATAGAGAAACTAAAACAAGATGGTAAACTTGTAAAACAAACTGAGGTTATCCAAAACGTAAAGTGTGCAGAAAGATCAGGGGGAGTGCTGGAAATTATCCCAACAGATCAGTGGTATATTGAAGTTTTACCTTATAAAGATCAACTACATAAGAAAAACGATGAGTGCAATTGGTACCCAAAGTTTATGAAGGAGAGATTAACAAATTGGATTAATGGGTTGAATCAAGATTGGTGTATCTCTCGTCAGCGGTACTTTGGTGTTCCGTTCCCAGTGTGGTATTCCAAGAGAAAAGGGGAGGAGGGTAAGGTGTTATTACCGAAAATTCATCAACTTCCTGTTGACCCATATACCGATTTGCCTGAGGGATATACAGCTGATGAAGTTCAACCAGAAACTGACGTGATGGACACATGGGCAACAAGTGCTCTTACTCCACAGCTCTCGAGCCTTGGAATTAATGATGAGTTAATGATAGATAAAGTCCGGCACAGTAAGTTATTTCCGTTTGATTTGAGGCCACAAGCTCATGAAATTATAAGGATATGGGCTTTTGGAACAATAGTGAAAGCAATGTATCACCAAGATACAATTCCTTGGAAAAATTTGATGATCAGCGGCTGGTGTTTGGCTGCGGATCAGTCTAAAATGAGCAAGTCTAAAGGGAATGTTATTGTGCCAGAAAAGCTGATTAAAGAACAAGGTGCAGATGTAATTAGATATTGGGCATCCAACTCAAAACTGGGTACAGACATCATATACAATGAACAAGCTTTTAAAATAGCAAAAAAATTGATCACCAAGCTTTGGAATGCTGCAAAGTTTGTGGAATCGCATATTAAATATGTATCTGACAACCACATTAATGTGAATGATGATGTTAGTAAGGGGCAAATTTTTTGCGATCTTGACTTATGGATTATTTCAAAATTACACCAAGTAATCAACGCTGCAACCAAGTCATTGAATGAATATGAATATTGCGATGCTAGGACTGCTGTAGAGTCGTTTTTTTGGCATAACTTCTGTGATAACTATTTAGAGTTGGTTAAAGCTCGTGTTTATGACGAGCTAAATCAATCTCCAGAACAAAAGTACAGTGCTGCTCTTACGCTGCGCTATGTTATCCATGCTATACTAAGGCTTTTTTCACCATATATACCACATGTAACGGATGAAATAAATTCTGCTCTGTTTATGGGTTCTGAATCCATTACGCGAATTAATCAATGGCCTAAAGTTGATCACTATTATTTTGATGAGAAGTATGTAAAGCTTGGGGATGACGTAGTGAACATTCTTGAATTAATCAGAAAATATAAATCTATGAATGAGCTTTCTTTAAGGGCTGAGATAGGTGAAGTTACTTACTCAATTGAGGGTCGAGAAGAAATCATGCCTATGTCCGCGCTTTTGGATTTAAAAAATGCTGCTAATTGTGAATCGCTAAGTTTTAATGTGCGGATTAACACGGTGGAAAAGTTGGAATCTGATTGTGGTAAATATAATGTTTCAGTTGCTTATAAAGGCTAAAACACATTAGGTTAATTTGTCCCTCCGTCAAAAAGTAGTAGAATGAGGAGGAGGGGCTTATTAGAATGGCTATGATGCTTTAGACCTTATTATTTCTCCCTGTTCAAAGTCAAGGATTACCTTGCTCTTTGGGTTAATCTCACCAGCAATTATCTGCTCTGCCATATAGTTTTGTATACTATTTTGGATAACTCTTTTCAGTGGCCTTGCTCCATAAATTTCGTCGTATCCCTCTTCTGCCAACCAAGTTTTCAGCTTTGGAGTTAATTCTAAGGTGATATCTTTTTCAGCAAGCAGCTCTTGCAATCTTTTTACCTGGATATCAACAATCGCTGCCATATTTTCTTTCTTCAACTTATTAAACAGAATTATCTCATCCAAACGGTTGATGAATTCATGTTTAAATGCTCTCCTCACATGCACCATGATCTCATCCTTAATTTCATTTACATCTTTTGTCGGAGGTAATGAGGATATAAGCTCTGATCCTAAATTCGACGTCAGAATAATGACTGTGTTTTTAAAGTCTACTGTCCTGCCTTGTCCATCTGTTAACCTTCCTTCATCCAATACTTGCAGCAATATATTAAATACATCAGGATGCGCTTTTTCCACCTCGTCAAACAATATCACCTGGTAAGGCCTCCTTCTGACGGTTTCGGTTAACTTCCCCCCCTCTTCATAACCAACGTAACCTGGTGGTGAGCCTATCAGCCTTGATACGGAATGCTTTTCCATGTATTCAGACATGTCTATTCTGAGGATGGCTTTGCTATCGTTGAATAAAAACATTGTCAATGCCTTGGTAAGCTCGGTTTTTCCAACCCCGGTTGGGCCTAAGAATAAGAATGAGCCTATAGGCTTGTCTTTGTCAGAGATGCCAGCCCTGGACCTTCTCACTGCTTGGCTGACTATGTGAAGTGCATGGTCTTGCCCCACCACATAGCTTTTTAAAAAGTCTTCCATTTTCAGTAGCTTATCTTTCTCGGAGGACAACATCTTGTCAACAGGAACCCCCGTCCATTTTGATACTATGGCTGCTATATCGTTTTCAGAGACTGTTCCTTTCAGAATATTACCATCTTTCTCCTGTTCAATCTTCTTGATGCTACCCTCAAGTTCTGGAATAACGCCATATCTCAATTCCCCAGCTTTGTTAAAGTCTCCTTCTCTTTGGGCGAATTCCAAATTAATTTTGGCCATGTCGAGTTTTTCCTTCAATGATTGTAAACTGGACATCTTTAACTTTTCTGATTGCCATTTACTTGTTAAATCAAGATACTCAGATTCTAATTTCTTCAGCTCTTCTTCTATGGATTCTAATTGGTCTTTTGACCCAGAGTTATCTTCCTTTTCTAGTGCACTTTTCTCTATTTTTAGCTGTATAATTTTTCTGTCCAATTCATCGATATGCTCCGGTCTGCTATCAATTTGCATTTTTAGACGGCTTGCAGCCTCGTCAATTAGATCGATTGCCTTGTCTGGTAAAAACCTATCTGTAATGTATCGATTAGATAAATTTGCAGCAGCAATAATGGCATTATCTGTGATCTTGACGCCATGGTGCAGTTCGTATTTTTCCTTAAGTCCTCGCAAAATGGAAACACAATCTTCAACACTTGGTTCCGGGATAAATATTGGCTGAAATCTTCTTGCAAGTGCCGCATCTTTTTCAATATATTTTTTATATTCAGCAAGTGTGGTTGCACCTATACAATGCAGTTCTCCTCTGGCCAAAGCTGGCTTCAGTAAATTTGAAGCGTCCATGGCCCCTTCACTTGCCCCTGCACCAACAAGTGTATGTAATTCGTCGATAAACAATATCACTTCACCTGCTGACGCGGTCACCTCATTTAAAACGGCCTTTAATCGCTCTTCAAATTCACCCCTAAACTTTGCCCCTGCAATCAATGCACCCAGATCTAATGACAGTACCTTCAAGTTTTTAAGGCTTTCAGGAATGTCGTTATTGCAAATCCTCTGTGCTAAGCCTTCTATGATTGCAGTTTTACCAACACCAGGTTCACCGATTAAAACTGGGTTATTCTTTGTTCTTCTGGACAACACCTGTATAGCTCGCCTTATCTCCTCATCCCTACCTATCACTGGGTCTAATTTTCCCTTAGATGCAAGTTCTGTAATATCTTTAGTGTACTTTCTTAAAGATTCAAGAGTGCTTTCTGCATTGGCTGAATTTGCTGTTCTACCCTTTCTGATTTCATCTACTATTGTTGCAATTTTGGATGGAGTTATGCCGGCATCGGCTAATATGCGATATATCTCAGTGCCCTTGGTCTCCACCATCGCTTGCAGTATACTCTCTGTACTTACAAATCCATCTCCTCTCTTTTTTGCTATTTGTTCTGCAAGAAGCAACATTTTAGCATTCTCACCAGAGAGGTACAATTGCCCGGAAGTGGTACCAGTAATGCTTGGCACTTTATCTAAATAAGCAGATATTTTTTCAACTATATCATCGGGATTTGTATTGCAAAGGTTTATAATTCTACGGCAAATTTCTTCCTCATCATTCAGCATTACATAGGCTATATGTTCGGGCTTAAACTGCTGGTGATTTTTGGAGATTGCCAAAGCCTGAGCTTGTTGTATAGCTGATTTAGACCTGTCCGTAAATTTTTCAAAATTCATATACGCCACCTTAATTAATTGTCGTTAATATGCTCAGAATGTTTTGAGATGTGGTTTTTAAAAGCATCAAAAGCTTCTAAATACGTTTTAGCCCCTCTTGCCTCATTTTAAATTCGTTTTTTCATAAGTACGCCGAGCATATTGTAATAAATATAATAAAGTTTGGCTGATTTCAACCCAACCTGGGTTGAGTAAGCTTAGCTTAGCTTAGCACTAATAATGTAAACGATCCTGTTCAAAGGCTGATTTTTGAACAATAAAGAGCGTATGTTTCAGAGTAGTTGATTACGTCTTCCACAGATGAAATCTGAGTTTGTTCTATTTTTTGTAATGCGTTTTCGATGATTTTGTTAATATCTAAAAATCCTATTTTTCGTTCTAAATATGCTTTTACCGCGACTTCATTTGCTATATTCAAAACAATAAGAGCACAGTTTCCCATTGCATATGCTTGTTTGGTTAAATAAAACAACGGGAAGCGCTTCGCGTCAATTTCCTTGAAAGTAAATGAGCCAATTTTAGCTAAATCCAATCGATGGTGGCTAAATTCAGTTCTTTTTGGATAATCAAGTGCTGTTGATATTGGTGTTCTCATGTCATGATAACCCATTTGTGCAAGAATAGAGCCATCACTATAATGCACCATCCCGTGAATCAAAGACTCTGGATGTATTATGGCCTCTACTTTCTCTATGTCCAGGTCAAACAATTTGCAGGCCTCAATTACTTCCAGGCCTTTATTCATCATGTTTGCGCAATCTACGGATATCTTGCTGCCCATTTTCCAATTTGGATGCTTTATTGCTTCCTCTGGTGTGACATTTTTCATCTCATCCAAACTTTTATTTAAAAATGGTCCTCCTGAGGCTGTTAAAACCAATTTTTCAATATGTTTTCTATTGTTGTTTTCAAAAACTTGAAATATGGCATTGTGCTCAGAATCAAGTGGAATTAGATGTGTTCCTTTTTTTCTTGCTTCTTCTATGATGAAATCACCAGCACATATGATGCTTTCTTTGTTTGCAAGCCCAACTATCTTAGAGTTCTTTAGTGTACTCATAATTGGCATAAGTGCTGCAATGCCTGATATTCCAACTATTGCAACATCATATTCCATACTGGCTAGGCTATTTAAGTCCGTCTCACCGCCATACACGTTTATGTCATAAGAGCTTAAGAGCATCTTTAATGCGGCATATTTGTCTTCATTACAAATGACCACATTTTTCACCTGAAACTCAATTGCCTGTTGTGCAAGCTTACGTACATTATCGTTTGCGGTGATGGTTAAAACATCGTATTTATCCCTGTGTTGGGAAATCAAGTTCAGGGCGCTACAACCAATGCTTCCCGTTGAACCTAAGATACAAACTTTCTTTTTCATTACTTCAATCCAATTATGACAAGAAAATATAAAACTATTCCTGCAAAAAAGAAACTATCCATTCTGTCGAGCACTCCGCCATGCCCCGGCAATAAATTTCCACTATCCTTAACATCAAACTTTCTTTTGAACCAGGATTCCAATAAATCACCAGCTTGCCCTACTAAGCCAATAGCAACTACAGTTATCCCTGCAAGTATAGAGCCAAAAATGAGCTCCAAATTATCTTGATGCGTCGTTCCATAGACATACTCTTTAAGTATGGAATAGGAGAACAACACAACTAAAAAAGCCAAAAGAAAGGTAAAAAAACACCCTCCCATAAGACCAGACCAGGTTTTGTTTGGACTAATTTTAGGACATAGTTTCGGACCCTTAAAAAAACTACCAACAAAATATGCAGCTGTATCAAAAGTCCAAATAGCTAAAAATAATATAGATAATCTTATATCAAATAACTCACTGAAACTTAAAGCAAACAAAAAACCGGTCGATATTAATAGATATACGCATGCAAAGGAAAAATATAAAATTTTTGTTGGAATTTTTTGTGTGCTGCTAAATACTATATTTATCACTTCAGATATAGACAATAATAATACCAGAAGTAAAAATGCTCTAAAAGTTGCAGCATCAAATATTACATTACAGATTGCCAACACTAAGAAAATAGAGGTGATGGTTCTTTTGCCTAAGTCTTTCTTAAATAATTTGGCTATTAATATGCAAATAACAAATGATAACGTAATAAAAATCATTGTAAGACTATGGAGTGCTATTGATGTAAACAGCCATATCAAAAGAGCTAGTACTTGAATAGACCTGCTAATAATTTTTGTGATCATTTTCCGTACTTCCTCTCTCTTTTATTGAAATCTTCTATGGCATTAAGCAAATCCTGCTTGGCAAAATCTGGCCAGAACTTATCAATGAAAAAAAGTTCTGTATAAGCCATCTGCCATAATAAAAAGTTGCTGAGTCTATGCTCTCCCCCAGTTCTGATTAATAAGTCCGGGTCTGGTATGTTGTGTGGATTAATGATCGAAGCGAATAACTCATCTGGGTTTTTTATATTTTCATCATAAAACTTACTAAACTGCACTGCTGTATTCACCACTTCATCTCTTGATCCGTAACTAATTGCTATAATAAGTTTAAAGTTATTTCTGGATGATTTTTCTTCAACATTAAGCATAGAATCCCTTATGTCTGCTTCCAATTTGTTGCGTTGGCCGATGAAAATCACTCTAATATCGTTTTTAATCAGGTTGTCTATGTCGTTAGTTAAGTAACTTCTGAACATATTCATAAGATTATCAACTTCAGTTTTTGGTCTTTGCCAATTTTCCAGCGAAAAAGCGTATAAAGTTAGATACTGCACCCCTATGGCCTTAACATATTCTATTATAGTTTGTGCAGTTTCAATTCCATGCTGATATCCCATAAGTTTTGGGACATTATTGTGTTTAGCCCATCTTCCATTTCCATCCATAATTATTGCGATGTGCCTTGGAATATTTTTCATATTGTTCATCTTTATACTATCTTTAAAAATTCTACCATAATCTTTTTAACGCCAGTTTTTTCAAAAAAAACTTGTCTTACGTTTCCATCTGCAGATAAAACCACTCCTTTGCCAAAGGTTACATGTTCAACTTTTTCCCCCACGCCAAATTTGGCATGCTCAATTGAGCGTGCTTTATTTATTTTTATTACAGGGTGATTATTATTTTGCTTATATGTATTGTTGAAGTAGTTATTAATAAGTTGATATGCGTTTTTTGGCAATTCGTTAATAAATCTGGAGATTTCTGAAGCTTGAAAATCACCATATACCCTTCTGTAACAGGCATATGAAATTGTTAAATTGCGTTTTGCCCTTGTAATTGCAACATACGCTAATCTCCTTTCTTCTTCCAACCCGTTTTCTCTGTCTTCTTCGATTGATTTTGAACTTGGAAAAACTCCTTCCTCCCATCCTGGTAAAAATACAGTATCAAATTCCAGTCCTTTTGCGGCGTGCATGGTCATGATGTTAACCCTATTGTCTTCTGCCACATTATCAGCATCATTTACAAGAGTTATATACTGTAAAAAATCATTCAGACTCTCGTATTCTTCCAGGCTTCTAACCAGTTCTTTTATGTTGCCAAATCTATCCTTTGCATCCTCTTTATCCTCTTTTCTATACATTTCTAAATAACTGGTTTTTTCCATTAGCTCTTCAACTACTTTACGATGTTCAGTGTGTTTTAGCTGATGATTACTTGTTTCTATGTGATTTATGAAATCAGCCAAACTATCCATCGCCTTACTTTTGGATTTTTTCTGTTGGACAAGCATTTTGGTTGCGGCAAAATATGAAATGCCATTTTCCTTTGAAAGTTGGATTATATTTTGTAATGTACTTGGTCCCACCCCCCTTTTTGGTACGTTAATGATTCTTTCAAATGCTAAATTATCATCGTGGTTTATAAGGAGGCGAATGTATGCCACGCCGTCTTTTACCTCTGTTCTGTCATAAAATTTTGTGCTACCTATGATTCTATAAGGTATCCCTAAAAAATTCAGACTTTCTTCGAAATTTCTTGTTTGATATCCAGCTCTTACAAGTACTGCTATGTCAGATAAAGAACACTTCTTCATTCTTTCTAGCATGTCAATTTCATCTGCTATCGCTCTTGCTTCTTCTTTGTCGTCATAATAATTAACCACCTTAACCATATCTCCATCTGTTCTTTCAGTCCACAGCTCTTTAAAATGCCGCATTGTATTATTGGCAATTAATTTACTGGCTATATTCAATATATGTTGGGTTGATCTGTAGTTTCTTTCTAATCTTATTACTTTAGCGTCTTTATAATCTTTATCAAAACGCAATATATTACTAATCTCAGCTCCTCGCCAAGCATATATAGATTGGTCGTCATCCCCAACGCAACATATATTGTTATTGTTTTGGGATAATATTCTAAGCCACATATACTGAGCTATGTTGGTATCTTGGTATTCGTCTACCAACATATACTTGAATTTGTTTTGATAAAGTAGGCAGATATCCAAATGTGTGTTAAAAAGGGTTATATTATTCAAAAGTAGGTCGCCAAAATCCATTGCATTGAAATTTTTTAGCCTATCTTGATATTCATGGTATAGTTGTTTGATTTTATTATTTGCAAAGTGTCCTATATCATTGGATGCAACATTCTCTGGTAAGATTGCTCTATCTTTAAATCGATTGATATAGTAAAGTAAAAGTTTTGCTGGAACATCTTTTTCGTCAAATCCAAAGTCTTTAACTATTTGTTTTATGAGCCTTATCTGATCATCCTGGTTTATGATGGTATAATCACTTTTATAGCCAAGAAGCTCTGCGTGTTTTCTAAGAATTTTTGCAGCAATTGAATGGAATGTACCTATATTCATTGAACCCATTACGTCACCTAAATACTTTTCAACCCGTTGTCTCATCTCACTTGCAGCTTTATTTGTAAAAGTTACAGCAAGAATTTGGGATGGAAAGGCGTGCGCATTATCAACAATATTGATAATCCTTGAGGTAAGAACCCTTGTTTTTCCTGTCCCTGCACCTGCTAAAATAAGGAGTGGTCCCTCAACATGAGTGACGGCTTCTAATTGGCTTTCGTTAAGTCCTGATAAGTATTCTTTTGTGTCATCCATTATGAAAGTGGTAATTTTTCAACATTTTGTAACTTATTTTTTATAATATTTCCTTTATATTCAGCGTCCTCTATTGCCTTGCTGGCCTGGTCTAATTTCATCTTTGTTTGACTCAGTATAGTCACAAAATTGGAAAACTCATACCTCACTGCATCCAATAACTTCCAAACTTCGCTAGACCTTTTTTTGATCGCTAAAGTTTTAAATCCCATTTGTATGCTGCTTAACAAAGCGGTCAATGTAGTTGGGCTTGTAACAATCACTCTATAATCACGCTGTAATTTTTCTAAGAGCCCTGGTATCCTCACAATCTCCGCGTATAATCCCTCAACTGGCAAAAACATAACAGCAAAATCTGTGGTATAAGATGGTTTGATATACTTATCGCTTATAGTTTTTGCCTCTTTTTTAACTATTGTTTCAAGTATCCTGGCTTGTTTTTCTATTTGGATTTTATCCCCATTTTCGTAAAATTCAATAAGCTTATGATATTCAGTAATTGGGAATTTTGCATCAATTGGAAGGAAGGTGGTGGTGTTTTCCATATCTCTGTTTGGAAGCTTCAAAGCATATTCAACTCTTTCGTTGCTTTTGGGATCCATCTGTGCATTTTCAACGTATTGCTCGCTTGTCAATACTTGGCTTAATATACTGCCCAATTGTACTTCGCCCCAAACACCCCTAGTCTTCACGTTTGACAGTACTTTTTTCAAATCTCCAACACCAGTTGCAAGGTTTTGCATCTCACCCAATCCTTTATAGACCATTTCAAGTTGACTGCTTACCAGCTTGAAGGATTCGCTTAACCTTTTTTCCAAAGTTGATTGGAGTTTTTCTTCAACCGTTAGTCTGATTTCTTCAAGTTTTTTCTGGCTATCATTTTGCATCTGGTTCACTTTTTCTTCCATAGTTTTGCGCATATTTTCAATTTTATGCTCATTGAGTTCTGAGATTTGCAACAGCTGAGTTTGCATAAACTCCAACTGTTTTTGTTGGTTTATATGGTTGGAGGATATTTGTGTTGTGATGCTGTTGTGTAAAAACTGAACTTGTTTATCAAAAAAATCGTTTAAATAACCAATGGATGAATTTTGCTCCTGTATTGCTTGTTTTATTGTTTCTATCGCGTTCTTATTATTTTTATTTCTAAAGTTTAGTAGAAGCACTAACCCAAAAACAAACACCGTAAAGGCTAGTAATATTATAATATAGTCATCTGTCATACTTCAATCCGTACCTTGGGACATCAACTTACTTTTTTGCTGAAGAAATATTTGATACTTTGGAAGATGCTCTTGATCGGGCCAGATTTTTTCACATCTTCATCTGCAACCAAATCCACCTCTTTGATTAGAATCTTGTCCTTTGCACTTAGTATTTTCAATTTACCAACAACTTCGCCTTTTAATAACGGTGCTTCGATTGGTTCATGAAATTCGGTGATAAAGACCATATCTTTGATTCTGTCATATTCAGCTGGCACAGTGACGATGACCTCATCTTTCACGTTTAAAAACACCTCACTTTTAACACCATATATCACTTTAGCTTTGATCACTTGCTTATTACCAGTGAACAGGTGAAGATTTTTAAAATTTATAAACCCATAGTTAAGGATTTTTTCTGCTTCTTCCATGCGCTCTTTTTCCGTTTTCAATCCATTTATTACTGCTATCAACCTTCTTGCGTCACGTTTTGCGCTGATCACTATTCCATAACCACCAATATCAGTTTTCCCTGTTTTTATTCCATCCACACCACCGATTCCAATAAGTGAATTTCTGTTGTTTTGTTTAATGTTGTTAAAGGAATATTGTTTGTTGGAGTGGTAGTGGTAATATTCTGGGAACTGCTTTATAAGTTCTGATGAAAGCACAGCCAGGTCTCTTGCAGAGGTAAGGTGCCCTTCATCAGGCCATCCATTGCTGTTTTTGAATACTGTGTTGTTCAAGCCTAATTTTTTTGCTTCTGAATTCATTTTTTCTACAAAAGCAGCCTCACTACCATATAAACCTTCTGCCAAAGCGATGCATGCATCGTTGCCAGATAACACAATAACCCCATTTAACAATTCTTCTATAGTAACTTGCTGATTTGGGGCTATGAACATTTTAGAACCATCTTTCTTTGAAGCATTCGCGCTAACGATAAATTGATCTGTCAATTTTAGTCCTCCGTTTTTTAGTTTGTCGAAAACTATGTATGTTGTCATAATCTTGGTCATTGAGGAGGGTACCATTTTTGTATTGCCCTCTTTGTCAAACAACACAGCACCACTATCATAATCCATTAGATAGGCATAATTTGCTTTAGTTTCAAAATGTGTGGGAAAAATGTTATCTTGAGCTAAGCTGAAAATTGCTGTATAAATTATGAGAAAGAATGCCGAACTAAATTTAAACATATAATTAATGAAATTAAGGTACACAGTCATTTTTATCCTTTTCCTTATGTTTACTCAAAATATTGTAAGGTCGCAAGGCATAAAAAAAGAGCAAAGAAATATAGGTAACTGGATAGCATATATTGAACAAAAAAGTAACAAAAAAATTTGCTACGCATACTCCAATCCTGTTAAGACACGTTTGTACCAGGGTGAAAGAGAGAAGCCTTACATAAATATCAATTACTTGGGCAACCATGAGTTCACAATCATGATTTATTGCGGATATAAAATTGCATCGGATTACCCTGTTATTATAACTATAGATAACAAAAAAAACCAACTGAACGCTGGATACAATAATGGATACTCAATTACGTATGATAGTACGCAGGATGCATATATCACAGATCTGTTGATCAGGACTCTTGATAACTATTTTATCGTTAAAAGCCATGAAGACAAAGACAACATTGCCATTGACTATTATAGTTTATCAGGGTTTAAAGAAGTCTTAAAATATCTTGAGAATAATTGTTCCTAAGTAAAAATATATGCATTTTATAGATGAAGTAAAAATTTACCTAAAAGCTGGTGATGGTGGAAACGGTACTGCAAGTTTTAGAAGAGAAAAATTCATAGAAATGGGCGGGCCAGATGGTGGTAATGGCGGAAGAGGTGGCTCTGTAATTATTAGGGCGACGCCTAATTTAAATACACTGATTGATTTTAGATATAAACAACATTTTAAGGCGCAACAAGGTCAGAAGGGGAGTGGACAGAATAAAACCGGGAGGTCTGGAGAAGATTTAATTATAGAAGTTCCAGTTGGGACGCAAATTTTATCTGAAGATAAGAAATATGTACTATATGATATGGATAATGCTGAGCAAGAGGAATCCATAATAAATGGTGGAAGAGGTGGGGTTGGAAATAGCAGTTTTAAATCATCAAGGAACCAAGCTCCAAGGAAGTTTACCGAAGGTGAGCCTGGTGCGGAAATGTGGGTATGGTTAAATTTAAAGTTGCTTTCTAATGTTGGTTTATTAGGCTTGCCTAATGCTGGTAAATCCACATTTTTATCAAGGGTCAGTTCGGCTAAGCCAAAGATTGCAAATTACCCATTCACAACGCTAGTCCCTCAGTTAGGGGTTGTCTACTTTGAGCAAAAAGAGTTTACAATAGCTGATCTTCCAGGTTTAATTGAGAACGCAAGTAAAGGAGAGGGGCTTGGTATTAGATTTTTAAAACACATGGAACGCTGCCAGCTACTACTGCATGTTTTGGACATAACCAGTGAAGACGTCATCAAAGACTATGAGATTATCAGAAATGAATTAAGGAACTTTGGTAATCTGACGGAGAAAAAAGAAATGGTTATGTTCTCTAAGGTTGACTTGCTTCACAATGAAGAAGTATTGATGAAAGTACGAGATTTTGAAAAATATGTGAAAAAAGAAGTTATGTTTTATTCCGGCATGACGCAGCAAGGATTGGACGCAGTAGTAAAAAATATTTTTTCTCAATTGAATATATAACATCCTATATTCTTGATAACTTGCTGAACTTGTTTCATAGCGCCTAAATAGTTTTTAGAAGCATGCTAAACCAAATATTGATATTGCATTTACAAAATTTTTACGTTACAGTGCGCGTGTTTGGTAATTGTAATCGTTAGAAAAATGAATGACAAAACAAAAAGTATAATTATAGCCTCAATTCTTCCTATTATTTTTTTATTGGAGGGTTTTTTCTTTTTAAAAAGGTGCTTAAAAATGAGGCCAGGCCCGTTATAACAGTAGGTATAAGCCCTGATTATCCACCTTTTGCATTTGTTAAAGGCTCAAGAACAATGGGTTTGGACATAGAATTAATCAGGACTATTCTAAACAACATGGATTACAATACAAAAATTGAAGAAATGGAGTTCTCAGCTTTGATCCCAGCTTTGAATTCAAATAAAGTGGATGTGATACTCTCTGGGTTGTCTGAAACACCAGAAAGAGCTGAGCATGTAAAATTCTCCAATCCATACTATACATCTTCTTCATTCAGCGTGATTGTGAGCAAAAAATCCACAATCAGTGAAATAAATGAGCTTCCTCAAAACGCTAAGATAGGGGTTCAAACCGGAAGTGTGATGGAGCAATTTATCAATAAATTTGATGAGGCAAATAAATCTTCTTTTGAGATTATGTCAGACAGCTCTAATGCTATTCTAATCGAAAAAGTAAAAAGCGGTGAGATAGACGGGATGATAGTAGAGGATGTATCAGCTCCTGGTTTTACAAAGGATATAGACGAGTTGAAATATTTTGACATTAAAAATGGTGTTGCAGGTCTTAGTGAGCGGAAATATAGCATAGGATTCAGAAAAGATTCACAACTTGTTGACGGTGTTAATGAGGAATTAGAGAATCTGAAGAATTCGGGAGACTTTAAAAAACTGCTAAAGGGTTGGAAACTAAAGTACGAGTAAATGGAATCTAGATTTGGTATAGTTGGTTTGCCAAATGTGGGGAAATCAACATTGTTTAATGCACTAACTAACAGTCACAAGGCAAATGCGGCTAACTATCCGTTTTGCACAATTGAGCCTAACGTTGGGATAGTGGCTGTGCCGGATTTTAGGTTGGATAAATTAGCTGAAGTTGCTGGTTCCAAAAAGATAATTCCAGCTCAGATAGAATTTGTTGATATTGCAGGGTTAGTAAAAGGTGCAAGTAAGGGTGAAGGCTTGGGAAATAAGTTTCTATCTCACATTCGTGAAGTGGATGCGATTGTGTACATGTTAAGATGCTTTGAAGACGATGATATAACCCATGTGGAGGGAAATGTTGATCCAATAAGGGATAGTGAAATAATAGAGACGGAGTTGATATTATCTGACATTGAAAGCCTAACCAAACAGCTAAAGAATGTTGAAAAAAAAGTAAAGCAAGATAAGTTGTATGCACAGCAGGTGGAGTTGATTGGGGATATTCTTAAAGTTCTTAACTCTGGGAGTCCTGCAAGGTTGCTAGTAAACGATAGCAATTCACAGGAAATAAAAAAGTTGAATTTGTTAACTTCCAAACCTTTTTTCTATATATGCAACGTAGAAGAAGAAAACGTTGTAAACGGAAACAAGTTTACCGAACTTGTTAAGAATAAAGCAGCGCAACAAAATTCTGTCAGTATTAACATATCCGCAAAAATAGAAGAAGAAATTGCAAATCTGGACGATGAGATTGACAGGCGCGAATTTCTAAAAGAGATTGGTCTTGAAGAAAGTGGTTTAAACAGAGCCATAAAAGTTGGGTATAAAATTCTCAATTTAAATACGTACTTTACCATTGGTCCAAAAGAGGCTCATGCTTGGACGTATAAAACTGGCACAACTGCGCAAAAAGCTGCTGGAATAATACATACCGACTTTGAAAAGGGGTTTATCTGTGCAGAAACTATTTCTTACGATGACTATGTAAAGTTTAATGGAGAGCAGGGTGCTAAAGAGGTGGGAAAATTGAGGCAAGAGGGCAGGGAATATATTGTGCAAGATGGTGACATTATGCTATTTCGTTTTAACGTTTCCAATAATCAAAAATAAAAGATGCAAAGCTCAATTTTTGGAACTGACGGAATTAGAGGGTTGGTTAATAGTTATCCAATCACTGCAGAAATTGCACTAAAAATTGGAACAGCAATTGGCGTGTATGTAAGTGACACTCAGTTTAGAAAAAGGGTGGTTATTGCTAAAGACACAAGGTTGTCTGGATACATGATAGAACCAGCCTTAACATCGGGACTAATATCAAGTGGTATTGATGTTATTTTAGTTGGGCCAATGCCAACCCCTTCAGTACCAATGTTGATAAAGTCATTGAGAGCTGATTTTGGCATAATGATTACGGCATCTCATAACCCGTACCATGACAATGGGGTAAAGCTATTTGATAAAGAGGGATGTAAGCTAGATAAACCAACCAGAGAAAAGCTAGAAAAACTGATTTTCAGTCCAGAGTTAGCAAACGGGCTGGCAGAACCACAAGAGTTGGGTAGAGCCAAAAGACTGGAAGATGCCCCCGGTAGGTATATTGAACATGTAAAAACATCATTCCCAAAGGAGCTAACGCTGTTGGGACTGAAGGTTGTTATTGACTGTGCCAATGGTAGTGCATATAAATTGGCGCCTACTATATTATGGGAGCTTGGTGCAGAAGTTACAGTATTGGGGTGTGAGCCAAATGGTTTTAATATAAATCATGACTGTGGTTCTATGCATCCTCGGGCTCTTGCCCAAAAAGTTAGGGAGATGGAAGCTGATGTA
Source organism: Candidatus Bandiella woodruffii (assembly GCF_034359465.1). NCBI lineage: Bacteria > Pseudomonadati > Pseudomonadota > Alphaproteobacteria > Rickettsiales > Candidatus Midichloriaceae > Candidatus Bandiella > Candidatus Bandiella euplotis. The sequence goes on from NZ_CP110820.1 coordinate 258,622, forward strand.
GGCATTGCATTAGATGGTGATGCTGACAGAGTTGTGATATGTGATGAAAATGGAAAAGTGATTAAAGGTGATCACATCATTGGAATGATTGCAAAACATCTAAAAGATGAAAACAAATTAAAAGGCGACGCTATAGTTGTTACACATATCTCTAATACTGCGTTGGAAGATTATTTAAAAAGTATAGGTATAAAAACGATTTACTCGAACGTTGGAGATATCAATGTACATCAAAAAATCAGGGAAAACGACCTCAACTTTGGTGGAGAGGAATCAGGACATATTATTTTTGCTGACTATTCTAACACGGGTGATGGCATTGTTTCAACGCTACAAATACTAGCCATTTTAGTTGAAAGCCAGAAAAAATTAAGTGAGTTTGCAGATATATTTACCCTTAACCCACAAATGACGCATAACCTCGCATTTCAAAATAAGGACCCATTACAAGATCCTAAGACTATAGCTAAAATAAGGGGTATCCAAGATGATAATGCGGATTTGAAAATTATTGTTAGAAAATCTGGTACTGAAAATTTAATTAGGATATTAGTTGAGGGTAAAGAAAAAGATCGGATCGCTAAAACGCTTGATGAACTGATCAGAGCGATTCAATTGTAAGAATAATATAGTAACATAGGTGGATAGGCTATTTAAATCTACATTCATAGTAAGTTCTTGCACATTGATCTCAAGGATTTTTGGCTACCTAAGAGATATGGTAATTGCCGATAAGTTGGGGGCAGGGGGGTTGAATGATGCTTTTGTCGCTGCATTTAGGCTTGCTAATGTATTTCGTAATATCTTTGCAGAAGGGGCACTGAACGTGGTATTTGTTCCTGAATTTTCCCAAATATTAAAAACAAGTGGTAAGAAACAGGCATTTATCTTTGCCGCAAAGGTACATTCTTTGTTATTGGTGGTTTTAGCAATCTTTTGCCTTTTGGCCATAATAATGATGCCAGAGATCATATGGTATACAACGCCGGGATTTAGAGAAGACACATACATATATAATTTGGCGGTGTTGTTTGGGAGGATAACATTTCCATATCTATTTTGCATTTCCCTAGCAGCATTTTATGGTGGGATTCTTAACACTTTTAATAAATTCTTTCCATTTGCCATAGCCCCAGCTTTATTAAATATAATATCGGTTATTGGGTTGTGTTTTTTTGATCAATGTGAAACTAGTGCTCATACTTTATCTATGGCAACGTTAATTGGTGGGGTTTTTGAGCTTGCATGGATGATATACTTTTTATTTAAGCACGGTTGCAAATTAAGTATTGTGAAGTTTAAATTAGATTCCAAAATTACAAGGGTGTTAAAAAACATGCTCCCAATCGTCGTTGCGTCTGGAGTGACTCATATAAACGCTTGTATAAGCATGATTGTGCTATCCTACTTTCCAGGTGGTTTATCATATATGTATTATGCTGATAGAATAGTACAGTTGCCGCTTGCGTTGATTGGAACAGCAATTGGTACCGTATTACTGCCGATGCTTGCAAAGACTTTAGTGAGTAAACAAAAAAACACCTCTTTGGAAATACAAAATGGTGCGATTAGTTTAGTGATGTTTCTGGCAATTCCAGCTACTGCCGCATTGTTATTTCTGGGGCATGATATTATCGAAGTACTGTTTGAAAGAGGAAATTTTCCTCATAGCGCAACGATACAAACAGCAAAAACGTTAATGCTCTTAAGTATTGGGCTGCCTGCTTTTGTTCTAATAAAGTTATTCCAAACACAATTTTATTCTAAATTAAATACAAAACTCCCTGTAGTTATCGCCATAATTTCTATCTGTATAAACCTTATTATTAGTTTATTGACGATGAATAGTTTGCAATATCTTGGGGTTGCAGTCGCAAACTCTGTTTCTGGGTGGGTAAACTTTATCTTACTTTTGGTATTTGCAAAGAAAAACTTGGGATTTAATTTTTATCCTAACACCCTAATGAAGGGAGGCAAATATGTAGTAGCTTCAGTGGTTATGGTTTTGGTGATGTGGGGTATTGCAAGCGCTTTACCTATGCCTAACAAATATCTATTCTTGGGATTAGAAATCACAGTTGGATTGCTTACATATCTAATTTCTTGTTATTTATGGAGCAATGTGCTCCGCTAATTTCTAAAAAAATTCAGAGTGTTAGCCAAAGATAGATATAAGGGAGTGTTGCCATAAGATAGATGAGATGCTAAAATGAATATAGCGAGCAACAAAGAAAATAGAAATATGAATACAGGGGAGTGTTTTAAAAGGGATAGGAAAGAAGAAAAGAATGTGATATAAGGAGAGGGAAGGAAAAAAGAAAGGGAAAAATGGAGAAAATAGAATGTAAATATTGCAAAGGGAAAGAGGTATCAAAAAATGGATATGCAAGGAAAAAGCAGAGATACAAATGTAAGAGTTGTAATAAAAACTTTACAGAAGGAGATGGTAGGAAGAATTGGAAATATGGTAATAAAGAGAGGAGCATGGTGATAAAGATGTATCTAAATAACTGCGGAATTAGGAGGATAGCTCACATATTAAATATCCCGTTAAGTACAGTATTTTATTGGATCAAACAAGCAGGGAAAGTAGTAGATGAGATGGTGACGAATCAAAAGATAGAGGGAGATAAGAGGCGTATAGAGATATTAGAGATGGATGAGCTATATACATACGTCAAAAAAAAGAGAATAAAACAAGAATATGGACTGCTGTCGATAGGGTTCTGTCGCATCTGTTGAAACACATAAGAATTTTTGATATTCTGAAAGAAATAGTTGCTGGTAATAATGTTTAAAGTAGACCCAAAATTAATGAAGTATTTTAAGAACCATGAATATGGCGCAGAAATCATTATGGTATCGCTGTATATGAAAGGAAGATATTCTTTAAGTTACAGAGAGATAGAAGAGATAGGCGGGTTGAGAGGACTCAACATAGATCACGCCACTCTACAAAGATGGGTAGTAAAGTTTATGCCAATACTTGAAGGAAGATTCAGAAAAAGAAAAAAGCCAGTCAACGGCAGCTGGAGAATGGACGAGACATATATCAAGGTTAAAGGTAAATGGGTCTATTTGTATAGAGCAGTTGATAAATACGGGGATACCATAGATTTTATGCTAAGAGCAAAAAGAGATAAAAGGGCAGCTAAAGCGTTTTTCAGGAAAGCAATTAAATCTAGTGGCCAGCCTATAAAGGTTAATATAGATAAAAGTGGCTCTAATACTTCTGCTTTGAATTCGATCAATAAGCCATTATCTAAAGAAGACCAAATAGAAATTAGGCATAACAAATATCTAAACAATAGGATAGAAGGCGATCACAGATTTGTAAAGAAACGAACTAGACCGATGCTTGGTTTCAAATCCTTTAGAAGTGCCGCCAGGACTATTGCAGGAATAGAGCTCTTGCACATGATTAAAAAAGGACAACTTGCTGACAATGACAATTATAATTCTGACTTTGATAAATTTCTTTCACTAACTGCTTAATGGAAAAATATACAAATAATTTGAAAGTTTTTGCATCATATTACAGATGCGACAGAGCCCAATTGAGTCCAATAACTCAAACACAAGGCACAGAATTGCAAGAATGACCAGAAAAACAAAGGTAGTTTCAAAATCTGAAGAAGTTGTCGATCTTACGATTAAGCTCTGGGTACATTTTGAGGATAACAATAATTTCCTAAGTGAGCAGGGCAATTTTATATCTATCTTTGGCTAACACTCTGTCTTTTTTATGGTGGATTTTATTTTGCGAGCTTTTGCTTCTTTTTCTGTTAATTGAGTATTTAATATCTCTAAAATTTCCTCCATGGAACGAATATACTCCATGTCATCTTCTAAATATCCTAATATTGTCTTGATGTTTTCGCCTAAATTAGCATCAAAAGAGCTTTCTTTTATTTGTTTTTGTAGTTTTAAAACAACATCCTGATATTCAGCGTTTTTCTTTGAACTTGATTTTTGTAGCTCCTCGCACCTTGCTAAATTGTTTTGCAGTTTCCAATCATCGGAAATTAATTCCTCCAAAGCACCCTCAATATTATCGTCTTTTATTACAGATTTTAATAGGATCAGTATACTAGACATCAATTTAATGTCTTTTTGTAATCTTGCAATTTCAGCTTGGAGATATACCCTCCTATTTAATGCTATGTCATTACCAATTACCTCAGAGTACTTCTCTACATCTAAGAGTGTTTCTTGCATTTTTTTCTTTTCTTTATCAAGCTCATACAATTGTTTGATTAAGGTATCTGCATAGTTTTTATAAAGCTTTTTTTGTTCACGATTGAAACCAAAGCTTTTGCAATAATCGCGATAAATATCAGAATTTTTATATTCTTCCTTTGATGGTGTAAAAGTTGTTTTAAAAAAATGTTGTATATAAGTAATAGCGTTACTATTGCTTGTTTCATTTTTTTTAGACTTCTGTTTTTTAGCATCAGAGTCATTATTGCTTATTTCTTCATCCGTATCATTGCTTTCGTCTTGAGGATCGTTTGGATTGTGGTTGTCTCTTTTCATTTAAGCCTCTATATCTTTTTACAGCTAAAATGATTATAAGTGCAATTTTAAATTGAGTGCAATAGTTAATTGAAAACAAATGGTAATTTTCTTAAATTAGCTAGCTTTAAAAATTGGGTAGTACCTTTATGAAAAGCAGTTTAGTGATGAGCAAAGATATCTGAATCCATCCAGCCTAGATTATCAAGTTTTGCTTTAGTTGGCAAAAATCTGAAACATGCTTCTGCTACTTCCTTCCTTCCTTCTCTTTGCAACAAGGTGGTTAGTTTATCTCTTAGTCGGTGCAGATACTTAACGTCCTGAGCTGCATAGGCTAACTGATTTGGGTTTAAATTTGCCGCGCCCCAATCCGAAGATTGTTGCTGTTTGGAAATCTTAACCCCAAGCAGTTCCTGGCATAAATCTAACAGACTGTGGTAATTGTTGTAAGTTCTGCATAGTTTGGATGAAATTTTTGTACAAAAAATACTATCAATGTCTATTTTCAGGTAGTGTTGTATTATTGCCACATCAAACCTGGCAAAATGAAATATTTTCTGCCTACTGTTGTCAGACAACAGTTTTTTTAGATTAGGGGCATCAAAATTCTGATTTTTAAAATGAACTAAGTGTATGGCACCTAATTCATCAGCTATTTGAATAAGACATAACCTATCTCTATGGTTATTCAATCCCATAGCTTCAGTATCAATCGCCAAACTTCCAGTAAGTACTATATCGCCTGGCAAGTCCCCTATATGATATTGATATTCATATTGCATGAATATTAACCTTGCTTCGCTTTAAACTTTGGATTTTTTCTGTTAATAACGTATAACACTCCCTTTCTTTTTATCAATTTGCAATTCAAATCCCTTTTTTTCGCAGATTTTAAAGATGATAGTACTTTCATTGTATCGAAATAATAATTATTATCAGAAACTTATAATATGTTTATTAACAATTAACAAGCTTTTTATGGAGGTTTTTCAATTTTTAAAAGAGCTATGGGGCTATGTTACTCCATCTCAATTGTTGCTGGGGGTTTAGACGTGACGTCATAAAGTACCCTGTTAATTCCATGAACTTCATTCACTATTTTTTTTGCAACTGCTCCCAACAGTTCATGCGGCAAATCCACATAATCTGCGGTCATTCCATCAATAGAGGTAATCGCTCTTAACACACATATATACTGATAAGTCCTAGCATCGCCCATCACGCCAACAGTTTTAACTGGAAGCAATGCGGCATATGCCTGCCATATTTTATGGTACAGCCCTCTATTTTTAAGCATGCTAATAAAAATATGGTCAGCTTGTCGCAATATTTCACATTTTTCTTGAGTTACCTCACCTAAAACCCTGATGCCAAGTCCTGGCCCGGGGAATGGGTGCCTGTTTAATATGGCATCCGGTATATCGAGCTTTTTACCTAAAATTCGTACTTCATCTTTAAATAGCAACCTCAAAGGTTCAATAAGCTTTAACTCACCCATATTTTCAGGCAGTCCACCAACGTTGTGATGAGACTTGATTGTAACCTTTTTACCAGTTGAAGTGGCAGCTGATTCTATCACATCGGGATATATCGTTCCCTGTGCCAAGTATCTGATATTTCCTAAGTTTTTAATAGTGTCTTGGAATGTTTCGATAAAAACCCTTCCAATAACTTTACGTTTTTCTTCAGGATCCTCCACACCTTTTAATTCTGATGAGAACTTTGTGCTTGCATCTACTGTGATAAGTTGGAGGTCAAGGTCATTCTTTAAACTATTTTGTACTTCCTCCACTTCATTGTGTCTTAAAAGACCGTTGTCTATAAACACACAGTATAGTTGTTTTCCAATTGCTTTGCTAAGGAGTGCTGCTACAACCGTGGAGTCGACCCCTCCAGATAATCCAAGTACCACTTTTTCCTCACCAACCTTATTTCGCATCTCAACAATCTGTTCATCAATAAAACATCCCATTTCCCAATCTTTTTTACATCCGACAATTTTGCTTAAAAAATTGTCCAACAATCTCATTCCGTCTGGTGTATGTGAGACTTCAGGGTGAAACTGTATGCCATAAATTTCTTTGGTTTTGTGCTCAATAGCTGCGTATTGTGCCTTATCAGTTCTTGCCACAACCTCAAAGTCCTTTGGTAATGTGCTTATGCAATCCCCATGGCTCATTAACACTTGGTGATTTTCTCCTTGTCTCCAAAAGTCTTTAAAAAGCCTAGATTCTGAGAGGATTTCTAATTGTGCAGGGCCGTAACTTCTGGATGTGGAGCTTGATACAATCCCACCAAAATCTTTGCACAACGCCTGCTGCCCATAACAAATCCCTAAAATTGGTACATTCAAATCGTAAATTATCCGAGGTATTTGTGGAGCACCTTCATCGGTAACTGATTCGCTACCGCCCGACAGAATGATTGCTTTTGGATTGAATTTCTTTATTTCCTCATCTGATATTGAATATGGTTTTATTTCACTGTATATGTTTAGCTCCCTGATCCGTCTTGTGATCAATTGTGTGAATTGAGAACCAAAATCCAATATAAGTATTTTATCGTGACTATTCATTTTATTTTTTATAATTAATTGCAGCTTCAAATCTGTCCAGGCTGTGCACATGGCTTTCATTTATTCCCGCATGTGTGATTTTGACAAAAGTACATTTTTTCTTCATTTCTTCTATGTCTTTACTGTCTGTATAACCCATCGCTGAAGTAAGTCCCCCTTTTAGTTGTGTTATAACGTCGCTTAGAGACCCCTTGTACTCCACATAACCTTCAACGCCTTGTGGTACTAAATTTGTCTCACCCTTTTGAAAATACCTATCAGCAGAGCCAGACTTCATTGCTGCAAGAGACCCCATCCCTCTATATTTTTTGTATTTTTTATGATCAATCACAATCACTTGCCCAGGAGTTGGGTCTGTCCCTGCAAGCATTGAGCCAAGCATCACACAATCCGCTCCAGCGGCAATTGCCTTTGCAACATCTCCTGAGTACCTAATGCCACCATCTGCTATCAAATATACGTCTTTTGTCTGGCACACCTCAGCCACTTCCATAATTGCGGAAAGCTGTGGAACACCCACCCCTGCAACAATCCTTGTAGTGCATATGGAACCTGGTCCTACACCAACTTTAAGAGCATCTGCGCCAGCATAAAGCAAAGCAAGAGCTGCATCTTTTGTTGCTATATTGCCAGCTATAATCTCGATGGTTTTTGAGATTTTTTTTATTTCTTGTATGGTGTCTAATACATTTTGTGAATGCCCATGCGAAGTATCGATTGCAATTAGATCAACATTAGCCGCTATCAAAGATTTGGCTCTAGTAACTGCCTCTTCACCTGCTCCAACGGCGGCAATCACACGTAAACGTCCAGCATTATCAAGGCACGCTGATGTATTATTTATGCTGTCGACTCTGCAAGCTTTCACCTTTGCCACCTCCTGACATTGTGCATCGATGCTCATATTTTTATGAATCGTACCTATGCCACCGATAAGTGCCATCTGAGTTGCCATTTCATGCTCTGTAACAGTATCCATGGCTGCGGAAACAAATGGTAAGTTAAGGGTTACTTTTTTCGTTAACTTTGTGGAAACGTTAGCATCTTTTGGTATAATGTTAGAATAATTTGGAGCTATCAGCACATCATCAAAGGAATAGCCTTCTTTAAATTTTTTCATACAGTAAAAATACTTGCATTTTATTGTTAATAATATAGATATCACTATCTATATAGTAGTCTGAACAATTATGACAAGCAATTTCTTAAATGGAGTAACAATACTTACTCAAGAGATGATAGACGATTTGCCAGTCTGTGATATACACGTACATTTGCCTGGGGTTATATCACCAAACACTGCTTGGGATCTTGGCTTAAGAAATAAATTAATTTCTGTTGAGAGAAAGGAAAATGGTGAATATATATGCTTCAGTGGCCCTAATTCCTTATCAATTGAAGACCCTCATGAGCATTATCTTGATATCTTTAATAGGGATTTTCAACTAGATGCCAATGGCCAGCCGCAAAATTTAAAATACGCGATCGATTTTGAAAGCTTTAAAAGTTTTGACAGGATCATGGCAACTGTGCAAGGGCATAGAAACCCACCAGGAGGCATTCAAACCAAAGATGACTTATTGTTTGTTCTGTATAGATATTTGGAGGAATGCATAAAACAAAAAATATTCTACACGGAATTGCAACAGAACATTAAGATCGCATATTTATTATTTCCTGATGAAAATCGTGAAAACGCCAGAAAACAACTTTACCTTTTGTTTCAAGAAGTGGTTGAAAAATTTCAAAGCTATGGAGTACACCTAAGATTCTTACATTGCTTCAATAAAACTAAAGCAGCGGGTGAATCAAAATCCACTCACGAAAGAACCCTGGAGGCAGCACTATGGCTTGAGGAAGCGAAAAAAATAGCCCCAGGTGTTTTGGTTGGGATTGAATCAGCCGGGCATGAGAAAGATCAAACAGGATGGCCGATACACTTAAAAGCTGGGTATGATAGAGTTCGTGAATTAGGCCTTGGATGCGAAGCACATGGAGGGGAGGGGATAGGTGTTGAACATATGTTGGATGTGATAAAGACCTTACCTATAACACGCGTTGCACATGGGTTTCAGGCAATTGAAGATTCTGAGGCAATTGAGTATCTCAAAGATAATAAGATAACTTTAGTTATGATGCCAATCATCAACCTAAATTTAGGGTTATGCCTGCATGTTAAGGAAAAAGAAGGTGTTTATGTTCCTTTTGCAAAAACAAAAGGTGGAGAAAAGGTTCACTTTAGAAAACTAGAACAACATCCTTTTTTCGAATTATTCAAAAAACATAAGCTTAAAATCACTTTAGGCTCTGATAACCCTGAATTTGGTGGCGTTTCCATTAAGAAAACCATATACGCTCTGGCAGGACTTGATTCTGAATATCAGTTGCCAGAGAATTTCGACAAATTAAATGCAGAGGAAGTAGTGACGCTCTGTTTAAATGGAATAGAAGCAATCTTTGGGGAAGAAAAGCTTAAAACAGGATATAAAAAATTACTGGCTCATTGGATAGAAAAATACCAAGTTAATTGCAGCATCAACTTAGCTTAAAAAACTGTATACTAAGGGAGTGTTGCAAGATGGAATAAAGAAAGGTATAGTGGAGTGGATTACAGAATAAAGAAGAGAAAAATGTCATCAGCGCATCAAATAATAATGGTATGTTTGGATCAATTGGTTGGTAGTGAGCATCAATATCGCAAATTTAAGGAGCTGTTTAATTTTGGGGCAGTAGAGCAAGAGCTGAAGGGAATTGAATCTCCTGCTAATTATAAGGGATATGGTGTTTTACGTTTATTTAAATGCTTGTTGTTACAGTTTATGGAAGATTTGTCAGATCGTGAACTAGAAAGATATTTGAGTGACAGTGTTGCAGCCAAGTGGTTTTGTGATTTTGATTTAACCGAAGCCACACCTGATTATAGCGTTTTTAGTAGAATCCGCTCAAAGATAGGAACAAATTTGTTATCAAAAATCTTTGCCATTTTTAGAGATCAACTAAAATCTCAAGGATATATGAGCGAGGTATTTACTTTTGTTGATGCAAGTCACTTGATCTCCAAAGCTAATTTATGGGAAGAGCGGGATGAAGCCAGAAAACAAAAATATGAAAAACTTAACAACGAAGTCTTGCCTAAAGTCGCACATGATAAACAAGCCAAAATAGGGTGCAAGGGTGGTAGTAAATTTTGGTATGGCTATAAGAAAAACATGTAAGCGTAGATATTCAATCCGGAATGATCAACAAGGTTGCTATAACGCCTGCTAATGTTACCGATGCAAAGGGAGTTGCGCATGTTTTACCAAATAGTGGAGCAGTTTATGCTGACAAAGGGTATTGTGTTGCACCAGCAAAGAATGCAGCTAAAAGCAGAGGTATTCATTTTTGCGCCATCAAGAAAAACAATATGAAGCAAAAGAATTTTGACCTTGATCGATACTATACTTCCATAAGGGCTCCGTTTGAGAGGGTGTTTTCTCAAGATAATAAACGATTGCGATACATAGGAATTGCCAAAAATCAGTTTGCTGAATTTATGAATGCTATCTGCTTTAATTTAAAACGTTTAACGGTTCTTACTGCCTAAGCTCATAAAATCACGCTTCGCAGAATCAATAAAAAGCTAAAAATTACCATATCCCACCTCAAAGAAATCTTTTGAATTCTTGGGGAAACCAGTTTTTTGTTAATTTTTTTAGACCATGGTCCAAACTTCCTTAAATCAAACCATCACATTTATCCTTATTTTATCTTTCAACGCTCCCACTTTCTAAGAAGACGGGTTTTAAGAATTTATAACGACTTTTAGTTGTGCTCGATGATTTTATATTTACAAAATGCCAAGATACATATAAAAGTATCTCGTATATGACAATCAAATTTGGCTACATGTTATGGGTCATGAAAATCTGACAGCGAGAAGATATGCGAAAGCCTTGTTTCTTGTGGCAAATGACTTAAAGAAACTAGATGAAGTTTTTGCTGAGCTAAACTCTTTTTGGGATAGGATAAACGAAAATAAAAAAATAAAGAAATTATTGCTCAATGAGCTTGTACCACAAAATGTAAAATTAATATTTTGCAATACCGTTTTACAGAAAATGCCAGTATCCAATGTCGTGAGAAAGTTTATCAACATGTTGATTTTTAAAAAAAGGCTTTTTTTGTTACAAAACATGATTTTATCTTTTAAAGATTTGCTATATGAATATACTAACACACGTGTTGTTGAGATAACCCTTGCAAAAAAAATGGAAGGTGAGGTTATTGAAACAATTAAAAAGCAGTTGATGAAATATTTCCAAGATGAAAATTTAGAATTTAACTTTGAGTTTGATGCAAGAATTCTTGGTGGTATGGTAATAAAAACCAATTCAAATATGTTTGATTTTTCCATTTTATCTAAGCTATACAAAATCCAGCGTGCTACTGGTTATTCAACTTTAAAGATAATAAATTAAGTATTTATATGAAAGCTTCAGAAATTGTAAACATTTTAAAAGATGAGATTAGTAGCTTAGACCAGGAGATTAATCTGGAAGAAGTTGGGCAAATTGTTAAAGTATTTGACGGAGTTGCTATAGCTTACGGGTTGGATAACGTTCAATTTAATGAAATTGTAGAATTTCAAAACGGTGCTCAGGGAATTGTTTTCAATATTGAGGAGGATAGTGTCGGGATTGTGATCTTAGGAAATGAATCAGACATTCATGAGGGAGATATAGTCAAAAGAACCTGCGATGTATTTAAAACCCCAACAGGAAGGGCATTGCTTGGTAGAGTAGTTGATGCTTTTGGTAACCCATTAGACGGTAAAGGGCCGATGAAAGATACGGTACATAAAAAAGTTGACATCAAGGCACCCGGGATTATTGAAAGGAGATCTGTACATGAACCTGTGCAAACTGGAATTAAAGCGATTGATAGTTTAATACCAATAGGAAGAGGGCAACGTGAGCTTTTAATTGGTGATAGACAGACAGGCAAAACATCAATAGCAATCGACACAATACTGAATCAAAAAGAAGTCAATAAGTCAAAAAACGAACATGACAAGTTGTATTGCATCTATGTAGCAATTGGCAAAAAAAATTCTTCAGTTGCGAAAATTGTGAAAAAATTGGAAGAAGCTGGGGCACTTGAGTATACAATCGTGGTTGTTGCTTCTGCATCAGACCCTGCACCTTTGCAGTTTTATGCACCTTATGTTGGGTGTGCTATGGGGGAATACTTTAGGGACAACGGCATGCATGCCCTTGTGATTTACGATGATTTGAGTAAGCATGCAGTTTCGTATCGTCAGATGTCGTTGTTATTGAGAAGACCGCCAGGAAGAGATGCTTACCCTGGGGATATATTTTATGCACATTCAAGATTACTTGAAAGGGCGGCTAAGTTATCAGACAAAATGGGAGGAGGGTCTTTAACGGCTTTGCCAATTATCGAGACTCAAGCCGGTGATGTTTCTTCCTACATTCCAACAAATGTAATTTCAATTACTGATGGCCAAATTTTTCTGGAAACAGAGCTGTTTTATAAAGGAATTAAACCAGCTATTAATGTTGGTTTATCCGTGAGTAGAGTTGGTTCTGCAGCACAAATCAAAGCAATGAAAAAAGTTGCAGGTTCAATCAAACTTGATCTTGCTCAGTATAGAGAACTACAGGCTTTTGCTCAGTTTGCATCGGACCTGGATCCCATCACTAAAGCTATGTTGGACAAGGGGGATAAACTGACCGAACTATTGAAACAGCCATTGTATGCTCCAATGCAGGTGGAAGATCAGGTTATATCAATATTTGCTGCGATCAATGGTTATTTGAAGAATGTTGCATTAAGTACTATTAGTGACTTTGAAAATAAGCTTTTATACCAAATTAAGAAGGAAAAACCGCATTTGATCCAAAAAATTAGGGAGGAAAAAACCCTTTCTGATGAGATGAGCGAGGAGTTAAAAGAATATTTAGACCAATTTATCAAATTATTCATTTAAGAAACAATGCCGTCGCTAAAGGATATCAAAAATAGAATAAAAGGAATTAGCTCCACAAAGAAGATTACCCAAGCGATGAAGATAGTATCTGCCTCTAGGTTAAAGCAGTCTCAAAACAATATAGGAAAGACCCAGCATTATCTCAAAGCGCTGAACGATCTTCTGATAGATTTATATAACCTTGACCATTCTCTATTTTTTAGTTCACATTCTCCTTATTTGCGAAAGGGGGAGGGGAAAAATGTTTTATTAGTTATTTTCAGTTCAGACAAAGGGTTATGCGGTTCATTTAATTCCAAAATCACCAGTGCTGTGGCAAATATAATAGAGCATAATAAAAGCCAGGGAAAAAATATTAGGCTTATTTGTGTTGGGAACAAAATCTCGCAGTATATCAACGCGCACTATAAGGATTTAATGGAATTTAGCATGCCTTTTGCAAACTTAGAGAACAAAAACATTTCTTATAACCATTCTGCGAGTTTAGGTCAAAAAATCAGAGATTTATTTATGAGTGGGGTAGTTGACGAATGCAGAGTTTTGTACACGAAGTACCATACTGTAATGAAGCAAGAAATTACGAATGTGCAGTTGCTGCCTTTTGGGATAGAGTGTATAGAGGGTTTAAGTAATAAAGAGCAGGCTGGTAAAACAGTGTTTGAAGTTGATAACAAATTATCCAATGTGCTAGAGAGCATTATTGTCAATTTAATCAATGCTATAATTTTCAACGTATACGCAAACAGTATCACTTGCGAATACTCTGCGAGAATGATAGCAATGGATGGTGCTACACAAAACTCCATCAAAGTATTAAAAGAGCTTAACTTGCTTTATAACAGAAGCAGGCAAGCTTTGATTACAAAAGAACTAATGGAAATTATCTCAGGGGCAGAAGCCATTAATTAACAATTCAGAAAATAGGTTAGATATGAACACAGGAAAGATAATACAGATTTTTGGGGCGGTAGTGGATGTTAAGTTTGAGGGGGCTATACCCAACATACTCAATGCTCTAAAATACCAAAGCGATTCTAGAGAAATTACCTTTGAGGTAGTTCAGCATATTGGTGAAGGAATAGTCAGAACAATAGCGATGGATTTAACGGATGGGTTAAAAAGAGGTGATTTAGTTACAGATACAGGGCAACACATTACTGTTCCTGTTGGTAAAGAAACTCTGGGAAGAATAATTGATGTGATTGGAAACCCAATAGATGGGAAAGGACCAATTAATAGCAAAGATTACGCTTCAATACACAGTTCTCCACCAAATCTTGCCTCTTTATCTACTAAAACAGAAATCTTGGTTACAGGAATTAAAGTTATAGATTTATTAGCTCCATACATAAAAGGTGGAAAAATAGGGCTTTTTGGTGGCGCAGGAGTAGGTAAAACTGTACTAATTATGGAATTGATCAACAATATAGCAAAAGCACACGGTGGTTACTCTGTTTTTGCCGGTGTTGGCGAAAGAACAAGGGAAGGAAACGATTTATACCATGAAATGATGGATTCAAAGGTAATCGATGAAGAGAATATTAGCAGTTCAAAAGTGAGTTTAGTTTATGGGCAAATGAATGAACCGCCTGGTGCAAGAGCAAGAATAGCGTTTACTGGCCTTTCAATTGCTGAGTATTTTAGAGATAAAGAACAGCAGGACGTTCTATTTTTCATAGATAACATATTTAGGTTTACACAAGCTGGTTCTGAAATATCTGCTTTGCTTGGTAGGATTCCATCAGCTGTGGGATACCAACCCACATTAGCAATGGAAATGGCAGCTCTCCAAGAAAGAATAACTTCGACAAAAAATGGATCCATCACTTCTGTGCAGGCCGTATATGTACCAGCTGATGATTTAACAGATCCGGCACCTGCGACTTCATTCTCACACTTGGACGCAACAACTGTTTTAAGTCGTCAAATTGCGGAACAAGGTATATATCCAGCAATTGATCCACTTGATAGTAGTTCCCAGGCTTTGTCTAAAAGCATTATAGGTGAAGAACATTACGAGGTTGCAAGAGAAGTACAAAAAATACTGCAGACATATAAATCTTTGCAGGACATTATTGCAATTCTTGGAATGGATGAGCTTTCTGAGGAGGATAAATTAGTTGTGGCAAGGGCACGAAAAATCCAAAAGTTTTTATCTCAGCCGTTTCATGTGGCTGAAGTGTTTACAGGCTCTCCTGGTAAGTTTGTGGCAATTGAGGATACAGTTCGTGGTTTTAGGGATTTAATTAAAGGTAAGTATGATGATGTTCCTGAATCTGCGTTTTATATGGTTGGTAGTATAGAAGAAGCTTTAGAAAAAGCAGAAAAAATGCGTCGAGACTAGCATGCAAAAGGATAAAATAAGGTTAAGAATCATTACACCAGAGAAAATTATTGTAGATGAATGTTATAAAGCTATAACATTGCCAGGGGAAGCAGGCGATTTTCAATTACTTGCCAATCATGAAAACTTTATCAGCCAATTAAGCGCTGGAATCGTATACACAGGCGCGAACGAAGATAAACACTTGAGCTTCGTAATATCACGGTCCTTTGCAAAATTTATTCATGAGCAAAATCTATGTGAAGTAATATCAGAGTATGCTCTTAGCATGACTGACATAAAGAAAATGGCTAAAGGCGACGTAACTAAAAAACTCGCCAATACTAAGATTGAATCCGAAATACAGTTTTACCAGTTCATACGTGATTATATACTCCGATAACTTGAAAAATTGGCCTCAAAATATACTTCGGATTTCGCATAACGTTTAGGTAAATATGTACGCGCCTCATGCTCATCACTCGTATTCCTCGCTCTTTTCCAAGTTCTCGGAGTATATCAGGTAAAACTGCGGCCAGAGATGTGAGTTTTTGCATTTTCTATGACTTGACTTCCTGTTATATTATAATTGCCAAGCTCATTCAAAAATTTATTGATATGCTCCTTGTTATCTACATCATTAAGAAAATATTGTACTTGGTTTTTGATGTTTTCTTTATTATCCCTTACATAAGTTAGTGTTTCTTTATCTCCCTTATTCTTAGCAATATAATCATCTATCACCGCAAATACCAATGCATCTCTCTCTTTATAATAACTACCTGTTTCGCTTATGTTTTTTACCCAGTAATTTGGGATTATAAAGCTCCATTTTGCAGGTTCTATGCAGTCTTTTACTTCTTTTAATACAGCTTCTTTTTCCTCTATAAGCTGTTTATTGGATTGTATAAGGGGAGTGTTGCAAGATGGAATAAAGAAAGGTATAGTGGAGTGGATTACAGAATAAAGAAGAGAAAAATGTCATCAGCGCATCAAATAATAATGGTATGTTTGGATCAATTGGTTGGTAGTGAGCATCAATATCGCAAATTTAAGGAGCTGTTTAATTTTGGGGCAGCAGAGCAAGAGCTGAAGGGAATTGAATCTCCTGCTAATTATAAGGGATATGGTGTTTTACGTTTATTTAAATGCTTGTTGTTACAGTTTATGGAAGATTTGTCAGATCGTGAACTAGAAAGATATTTGAGTGACAGTGTTGCAGCCAAGTGGTTTTGTGATTTTGATTTAACCGAAGCCACACCTGATTATAGCGTTTTTAGTAGAATCCGCTCAAAGATAGGAACAAATTTGTTATCAAAAATCTTTGCCATTTTTAGAGATCAACTAAAATCTCAAGGATATATGAGCGAGGTATTTACTTTTGTTGATGCAAGTCACTTGATCTCCAAAGCTAATTTATGGGAAGAGCGGGATGAAGCCAGAAAACAAAAATATGAAAAACTTAACAACGAAGTCTTGCCTAAAGTCGCACATGATAAACAAGCCAAAATAGGGTGCAAGGGTGGTAGTAAATTTTGGTATGGCTATAAGAAAAACATGTAAGCGTAGATATTCAATCCGGAATGATCAACAAGGTTGCTATAACGCCTGCTAATGTTACCGATGCAAAGGGAGTTGCGCATGTTTTACCAAATAGTGGAGCAGTTTATGCTGACAAAGGGTATTGTGTTGCACCAGCAAAGAATGCAGCTAAAAGCAGAGGTATTCATTTTTGCGCCATCAAGAAAAACAATATGAAGCAAAAGAATTTTGACCTTGATCGATACTATACTTCCATAAGGGCTCCGTTTGAGAGGGTGTTTTCTCAAGATAATAAACGATTGCGATACATAGGAATTGCCAAAAATCAGTTTGCTGAATTTATGAATGCTATCTGCTTTAATTTAAAACGTTTAACGGTTCTTACTGCCTAAGCTCATAAAATCACGCTTCGCAGAATCAATAAAAAGCTAAAAATTACCATATCCCACCTCAAAGAAATCTTTTGAATTCTTGGGGAAACCAGTTTTTTGTTAATTTTTTTAGACCATGGTCCAAACTTCCTTAAATCAAACCATCACATTTATCCTTATTTTATCTTTCAACGCTCCCTTTATACAAAATAAGGCATATTGTAGAAAACACCTTTCTTCATCTTAAAAGATGGAGGGGAATTGCAACCAGATATGCTAAAAATTCAGCTTCTTTTCTTGCCGCAATTCAGATTAGATGCTTATCTCTTTGGCTTAAAATCTCATGACGACATTATCTAGAAGGCTTCTTATTTCATTATTGTATCTACCAGATAATCCAATCGGTGTTTTGCCAGCCTTGTTTTTGCTGTGCAGTATATCCTCAAGTATGCGATCATCTCTTGCTGCGTTTAAAATTTTCTCAACAACTGCTTTATTAGGTCTATAACTACCCACTGCAGAGTGGAGTGGTTGATCGCCGTATTTATCTTTAGTATTTAAAAGCCACTTTAGCATGCCAGCATCTTTTGCCACAGCCAAAATTTTCTCAACCTTCTCTGGATTACTGTCCCAAATTGCAATGTGCAATATGGTCTTGCCAACCAGCTTTTCCCTACCAAATAAAAACGATACAAAAGCATCGCTATATGAAGGCCTAATATCACGTTCATATATATCATCGTCTCCATATTCTAAATAATAATCTTTACCACCATACACTGTGCCTAAAATTTTTTTTAACATGCCAGCATCTTTTGCTATAGTTAAAATCTTTTCAAGCATTTGTACTTCTTGGTTCTGTATTGCATCATGAAGTGGTAAATAGTGATTGTAATTTTCGGTGTTCAACATTTTTTCCAACATGCCAACATCTTTTGCTGCAGCCAAAACTTTTTCGATTGTCTGTGGATTGGATTTATTAATAACACTTCCAAGCAGTGTCTCATTAGGTCTCATTCTTATACCCAAGAACAAATAGTCCATAATTGGAGTAAGCCATCCAGACTCATTAGTTATTGTGTCTAAGATATTTTGCAACATACCAACATCTTTTGCTGCGGTTAAAATTCTGTCGACAACATCAGGATTGTCTGTATCAATCGCACTTTTAAGAAGCGCGTTATAACCACTTGTATGTTCAAAAAGCTCTGTTAATATTTTTTCATTTTTTGCTTCAGTCAAAATTCTGTCAACAATATCCAGGTTATTTGCAGAGATTGCCATACGAAGCAGTGAGAAGCCAAAATTATTTTTCATAGTTAGAACATCCTTCAATTGACCATCTGTTTTGGCGTCATCAAGCATCTTATTGAGCTCTTCATTATTTTTATTGGGAGTGTTGCCATAAGATAGATAAGATGCTAAAATGAATATAGCGAGCAACAAAGAAAATAGAGATATGAATACAGAGTGTAAAAAATGCAGTAGCAGTAAATACGTTAAGAATGGTAATATTAGGGGTATGCAAAGGTATAAATGCAAAGAGTGTGGATGTAATTTTACAAACACTAAATTAAGAGGCTGTTCGCCAGAGATGAAGGCTCTGGCAGTGTTATTGTACAGCATGGGAAAAAGTAGCTTTAGATGGCTAGGGAAATTATTTAAAGTAGCTCATACTAGCGTATATAAGTGGATAATACTGTATGCTAAAAAGATACCAAGACCAACAGTGCCGGAAGAATTGAGAGAAGTTGAAATAGATGAGATGTGGCATTTTGTAGATTCAAAAAAAACAAATTATGGATATGGAAAGCCTATAGTAGGGAGCTCAAGAGAGTTGTTGCCTGGGTGGTTGGTAAGCGTAACGTTACAACCTTTAGAAAATTGTGGAAAATCATAAGTAGAGATAATTGCACTTATTACACAGACGATTGGTCTGTTTATTCAGAGGTTATACCTCGCCATCAACATGTTGTTGGCAAACAACATACACTCTCAATTGAGTCCAATAACTCAAACACAAGGCACAGAATTGCAAGAATGACCAGAAAAACAAAGGTAGTTTCAAAATCTGAAGAAGTTGTCGATCTTACGATTAAGCTCTGGGTACATTTTGAGGATAACAATAATTTCCTAAGTGAGCAGGGCAATTTTATATCTATCTTTGGCTAACACTCTGCAAAATGGTTTAGATGAAATTAGCCAAATTTCTGATAACCAAGATGAAATGAACGCAGGTTTTTTATGTTATTGTGGGCAGAGTAATTTTTTATCCAATTTTTCATTTTATTAAACCTTATAAAACTCAACAACGGCGATAAATTTTGCCAATTTTTCAAGTTACCGGAGTGTATAGCTTATATGCTTAAGATGTCACGAGACTTTGCTTCCAGGCCGGCGTCCACCTTTTCTATATAGCTATCCGTAATTTTTTGAACTTCTTCTATGTATGCCTTCAACTCGTCTTCCGAGATAAGCTTTTCTTTCTCTTGTTTTTTATAGCTGTCGATACCGTTCCTTCTAATGTTCCTAATGGATACCTTAGCCTGCTCACTATATTCGTTGGCTTTTTTTACCAATTCTTTTCTTCTATCTTGTGTTAAATCCGGTATAGGAAGTCTTACCAATTGCCCATCTGTATTTGGTGTAAGCCCCAAGCCAGAATTCATAATGGCTTTTTCCACAGCAGGTACCAGTCCTTTATCCCATACTTGAACCACAATCATTTTCGCATCTGAAACACTGACACTACCAACCTGGCCAATTGGCATACTGCTACCATAAGCTTCAACTTTTACAGAATCTAACAATGCAGCAGATGCTCTGCCAGTTCTAAGGCCACCAAATAGATGCTTTAGCGAACTGACCGCACCTTCCATTTTCTTTTTTAATTCTTGTAATATCTCTGAATCTCTATCCATTAAAGACCTCATTTTATAGTTGTAAAATCACCGGTATTCTTCAAAACCTTGGCAAATTCCCCTTTTTTATTAATATTGAAGATTTTAATCGACACATGGTTGTCACGCGCCAAAGTAATCGCCGTTGTATCCATCACAGCTAAATTATGCTTTATTACATCGTTATAGCTTAACTCTTCGTATTTTAAGGCGTTTGGATTATGTTTAGGGTCCTCGCTATACACACCATCCACTAAGGTTCCCTTTAAAACGAATGAACAATCCATTTCTATTGCTCTTAAGACTGCGCAGGTATCAGTGGTGAAGAATGGATTCCCTGTTCCAGAGGCAAAAATCACAACTCTTTTTTTCTCTAAATGCCTAATTGCTTTTCTTCTGATGTACTGCTCAACGATTGTAACAATCGGGATTGCAGATATCACCCTGGTGTATAACCCTTTACTCTCCAGCTTGCTTTGTAGGGCTATGGCGTTTATTACAGTTGCAAGCATTCCCATATAATCTGCCGTTGCTCTTTCAATTCCAACTTCTGCAACAGCTGCACCCCTGCAGATGTTGCCACCACCAACTACCAGGCACACCTCGTACCCCAAGTCGTATACCTCCTTGATGTCTTCGCAAATTTGATCTATCGTGCTATTGTCGTGACCAAACTTTTCTTGCCCCATTAACGCCTCGCCAGAGATTTTAAGGAGTATTCGATTGGATTTTTTCATAATACGCGATGCCACAAAAAGGTTCAATCAGCTTTCGCCAACCTCATACCTAATATAACTAGAAACTGTAAAGTTAGATTTGGTTTTGTTTTGTAGCTCCTCGATTATTTCTTTAATTTTGGTCTTGCCGTCAACAACAAAAGGCTGTTCTAGCAAAACTATTTCTTCTAAGAACTTTCTGATTCTTCCTTCAATCATTTTCTCAACTACATCAGCTGGTTTTCCACTTCCTAGTGCCTGAGCTCTTAACACATCTTTTTCTTTCTCAACAACATTGGCATCCAAAGAGCTTTTGCTCAGAGCTAATGGTTTAAGTGCTGCAATATGCATTGCAAGCTGCTTGCCAAATTCTTCTACCTCTTCGTTTACTTCCCCTTCAAAAGCAACAACAACTCCTATCTTCCCTATGTTATCAGTTAGTCTATTGTGGAAATATGGAATGATTTTGCCATGTGGAACGCTGATTTTCTTGAGCTTTTTTAGTATTATGTTTTCACCTATCACTGCGATGTGCTCGGCTATCAAATCGGCTATAGTGGCTTTTCCATGGTGTGATGTCAAAAACTCAGATATCACATCTCCTTTAAAATTGTGTGCACTTTTGACCAGTGAGTCTGCCAATTGTAAAAACTTCTCGTTTTTTCCAACAAAATCTGTTTCAGAACTTAACTCAATTATTGTGGCATGATTGCCATCAACAAATGCAGCAATAACGCCTTCACTTGTTTCTCTTCCAGCCTTTTTGCCAGCAGAAGCCAACCCCTTTTTTCTAAGCCATACTATTGACTCTTCCATGTCGCCATTGGTTTCTTCTAGAGCTTTTTTACAATCTAACATACCAGCTCCGGTTTTTTCTCGAAGCTCTTTTACCATACTTGCAGTTATAGACATTTATCTTACCCCTTTTTATTGTTCTTGAGTGTCGCTTGTTTCATTATTATCTTCGATAGCATCGTCATCTTTTTCTATTTTTTTAGAACTATTCTCATGCTTCATCTTAGAAAAGCTGCTTTTTGTATCAACTCCTGCAGAAGTCAAGCTCTTTTGAATGCCGGCCAGAATTGTATCAGCTACTAAATTGCAGTACAATTCTATAGCTCTTCTAGAGTCATCATTCCCTGGGATAACGTAGTCAATCCCTTCTGGGCTGGAGTTGGTATCAACTACAGCAATGACTGGTATATTAAATTTTTTAGCTTCCTGCACAGCAATTGCGTGAGTTTTGACATCAATTACAAATAGTACATCGGGTTTCCCCCCTAAGTTTCTCATCCCACCTATTGCTCTTTCCAACTTATCTCTTTTTCTAGCGAAAGTTAAGAGCTCCTTTTTAGTATAATTGTCGCTTTGTTCCCCTATGATTTTGTCGTAGTTTTGTAGGGTCTTAATGGACGATGAAATTGTCGACCAATTTGTTAACATCCCACCTAACCAACGATGGTTAACATAACATTGCCCGCATCTTGAAGCAGCTTCTTTTACCACATCAGTGGATTGTTTTTTTGTGTTTACAAACAATATCCTGCCGTTTTGTGCTGCAATTGAATAAACTACTTTTAAAGCTTCAAGCAGCATTGATGCAGTTTGTTGCAAGTCTATTATATGGACTTTGTTTTTTATTCCATATATATACTGTGCCATTTGTGGGTTCCACAAGTTTTTCTTATGCCCGAAATGTGCGCCCGCTTCAAGCAGCGCTTTAATATCAAAATCTACCTTAAAATCCATAAAACTCCTTTTTATTTTGGTTATACTGATGCAGTCGTAATTGGCTGTAAAGCCAACACCAAAAACTTTTTCTGCACGCTATTGGCCCAGATGATACACCATTTCGCGTAAATTTCAACTCAAAATCTTTTATATTGACAATTTATTTTTTTTTGCATCTGAGTATGAAGTTGGATACATTTTTATTATGATCGTAACATAGTGGGAGTATAAAGAATGACAAAAATTATTTTAGTTATGGATGCGAAGTTTGCAAAATTATATGATGCGGAGGGACTTAAAATCAAGAGCCTGATCTCTGAACATACATCAGAAGAATTTGGCATCCATCATAAAAAACAATCTTTGCGCACAGGGTTTAAAACTCAATCTAACGGTGTTGGTGGACATTTTTTTGACCCTCATACCGAGCCGAAAGATATAGATAGAGCAAAATTTAGCAAGGAGATTTCAGAAATTATAAAGGAAAAAATAAAGGACAATGGGTTTTCTGAGCTTATAATTATCGCAACGCCAAAGATGTTAAGCTTAATGAGAAAAAGTTTGCCAAAGTTGCATAAAATTCAGATAAAAGAGGTTGCAAAGGACCTCGTGCAATCCGCAGAATCTCAAATAGCAGAAGTGGCATTCGCTTAAGTTTTATACTTCGCTAACCTTAAAAATTGGCGTAGTCATATTTGGACAAGTGTTAAGGTAGCTGTGCTGAGATATATCCCTCTGTTAAATTGGGAAATTCTTGATTTGGTTTTCATGCTCTTTTTGGCGATCCGCTAATGGTAATTTAGAATAAATTTCTAATGAATTATAATATATGGAGGTTGATTATGATGAATATTAACAAATGTAAGGATATAGCAAAATCTTTAGCTAATCAAAGTAAAGAAAAATTAGGTGATCAAAAATTGAATGATTTCTTTAATTCTTTTGATAAATTTATTGCTGAATATAAAAATAAACAGAGTGTTAGCCAAAGATAGATATAAAATTGCCCTGCTCACTTAGATAATGTCGTCATGAGATTTTAAGCCAAAGAGATAAGCATCTAATCTGAATTGCGGCAAGGAAAGAAGCTGAATTTTTAGCATATCTGGTTGCAATTCCCCTCCATCTTTTAAGATGAAGAAAGGTGTTTTCTACAATATGCCTTATTTTATATAAATCTTTATTGTATTTTCTCTGGGTGATTCTGTTCTTTTTAGGAGGAATAACAACTCTCATGCCCAATTCTTGGGCATGGTCAATTATGTAATTAACATCGTACCCTCTGTCGGCTAGTAAGTACTCAGCTTTCATCTCTTCAATAAGATTAACAGCCTGCTTGCAATCAGCTTCTGAGCCTTTTGTGACAATAACTTTGAGTGGCATACCATGTGAATCCACGGCAAGGTGAATCTTTGTATTGAGCCCCCTTTTGTACGACTCATATCTTGATTGCCGCCTTTTGCACCTGAAGCATGTGGATGCACTTTACTATGACTTGCGTCTATCATTAACCATTCCATATCAGGTTCTTTCACAAATATCTCCAATAAAGCCTCCCATATCCTTTTGTCTCTCCATCTGCAAAATCTTTTATGTGTATTTTTCCATCCTCCATATTCTGAAGGCAAATCTCTCCAGGGAGAACCTGTTCTTAATATCCAAAATACTGCGTTAATGAATCTTCTGTTATTATGTGCCAAACCTCCCCACGTACCTTCCCTTCCTGGCAAATGATCCTTTATCAAATCCCACATATTATCTGTTATATCATGCCTATGTAGCCCTAAATCCATTTTTACTCCTGATTTATCTTTTCTTTCATATTATACCACAAATCTCATGACGACACTATCTAGGAAATTATTGTTATCCTCAAAATGTACCCAGAGCTTAATCGTAAGATCGACAACTTCTTCAGATTTTGAAACTACCTTTGTTTTTCTGGTCATTCTTGCAATTCTGTGCCTTGTGTTTGAGTTATTGGACTCAATTGAGAGTGTATGTTGTTTGCCAACAACATGTTGATGGCGAGGTATAACCTCTGAATAAACAGACCAATCGTCTGTGTAATAAGTGCAATTATCTCTACTTATGATTTTCCACAATTTTCTAAAGGTTGTAACGTTACGCTTACCAACCACCCAGGCAACAACTCTCTTGAGCTCCCTACTATAGGCTTTCCATATCCATAATTTGTTTTTTTTTGAATCTACAAAATGCCACATCTCATCTATTTCAACTTCTCTCAATTCTTCCGGCACTGTTGGTCTTGGTATCTTTTTAGCATACAGTATTATCCACTTATATACGCTAGTATGAGCTACTTTAAATAATTTCCCTAGCCATCTAAAGCTACTTTTTCCCATGCTGTACAATAACACTGCCAGAGCCTTCATCTCTGGCGAACAGCCTCTTAATTTAGTGTTTGTAAAATTACATCCACACTCTTTGCATTTATACCTTTGCATACCCCTAATATTACCATTCTTAACGTATTTACTGCTACTGCATTTTTTACACTCTGTATTCATATCTCTATTTTCTTTGTTGCTCGCTATATTCATTTTAGCATCTTATCTATCTTATGGCAACACTCCCAAATTTATAAAAATATATAGTATCTTATGCTATATGTGAAATTTCAGTTCAATATCAGGTTTTATTTTCTCGAAATTGCACTTAAAAAACACTAGCTTGAGTTAGATGTTAGGTCTGTTATTTCCCAGCTGTTTTGGATATGTTTTATTTCACCGTACGCATCTATAAAAAAACAATCGAAGCGCATTGTGAAATTTGAAAATTGAGGGTTATTGGCAAGAAAATGTAGCGCTGTGTCATAGCAGCGTTTCTTTTGCTTTTGGCTTATTACCTCATAATTGGGAATTATTTTTCTATTTTTCACTTCTATGAACAGAAGAACGTTTTGCCTTGCTGCTATTATGTCCAACTCTCCATATTTCGTCTTATATCTGTGTTTAATAATACTGTATCTATGACGAATTAAATGGCTTATCACAACCATCTCTGCATTCATACCATTTTTATAATTTGATAAATTTCTTTGCGCCATAGCGTTTTTAAACTCTTTATTATTGAATAAATTTACGAATAAATGTATTTTGTCAATAAACATACTTCTAAAAGATGCGGAGTATACAGAAGTTTTTTTAATAGGATAATCAAGATGGCAGGACATTCAAAATTTAAAAATATAATGCATAGAAAAGGGGCACAAGATAACAGAAGGGCTAAGGCATTTACCAGAGTTGTGAAAGAAATTATTGTGGCGGTTAAATCTGGTATGCCGGACCCAAATTTTAATCCAAGGCTTCGGGCTGCAATCACCGCAGCCAAACAAGTGAATCTACCTAAAGATAAGATAGATAGTGCAATAAAAAAAGCAATATCAGGAAATGATGGGGTGGATTATGAGGAAGTTAAATATGAGGGATATGCCCCAGGTGGTGTTGCTCTAATTGTTGAGGCTTTAACGGATAATAGGAATAGGACAGCAAGTGAGGTGCGAGCAGCATTCAGTAAGTTTGGTGGAGCATTGGGAGAGCAGGGGAGTGTTGGATACTTATTTAGGCGCGTGGGCTTAATTGTGTATGATGATTCTGGTGATATTGATAAAGATAATCTCATTGAGTATGCGTTGGAGTTGGAAGTGGAAGATTGTCTTGAAGAGGAAGGTTGCATGGAAATTTTATGCAGTGTAGAAAAATATCCAGAGATTAGTGAAAAGTTGGAACAAAAATTTGGCAAGCCAATAGAGTCAGAGATAAAATGGGTGGCAGACCTAATGGTCGATTTAGATGAAGATAAAAGCGTGAAAATATTAAAATTGGTGGAAGCTTTGGATAACCTGGATGATGTTCAGTCTGTTAGTGGAAACTATAGGCTTGCTGAATCTGCTTAACTTTAGGGTTGATAAAATTTAGGTGCGCGCAATAAATTCTACTGTTTAGACACGATGTCTTTTATTTTCTCAACCACTGCAAACATACCATTGCTTCTGCTTGGTGTAAGATGAGTTTCTAAATTTAAAGCCTTGAATAGTTCTTGAAAACCGGCATCTAAAATTTGCGTCTTGGTTTGTCCAGAAAAAATTCTAAGTATTATGGCCAAAAGCCCTTTTACAATTATGGCATCGCTATCTGCAGAAAAATAGTATTTATTATCCTTCTGGTTTGTAGTCAACCAGACCTGGCTTACACAACCATCAACTTTATTAGCGTCAATTTTTTCCAATGTGCTTAAGCTTGGCAGTTTTTTTCCCAAGTCTATTATGTAAGAATATCTATCTTCCCAATCTGTAAATAATTCAAATTCTTGGATAATCTGCTTTATTTCATTATTCATTATTGACCTTAATATCAGCTGACTATATAATTGGGACAAAAATAGTACTAATTCGCTTCTATTTCAATAATAATATGATGAAAGTTAATAGATTGACTGATTATGCCACATTGTTGATGTGCGAGATAGTTAATGACAAAGAAAATATAATCAGTGCAAAATACCTAAGCGAAAGGACGAAAATTGCAGAGCCTACCGTTATCAAACTCCTTAAAATGTTGGTTAGAAATGGGTTAATAAAATCATATAGAGGCAACACTGGTGGATATCAATTGGATAAAGAACCATCTGATATCAGAATTTTAGATATAATAGTGGCTATAGAAGGGGATATATCTCTAACTATATGCGGGATGAATTCGCATAATGCCTGCGAATATAATACGGGATGTAGGGTGAAGCATTGATGGAACAAGCTTAACAACCTGTTTATGCAGGCGCTGCAGAGCTTTACCATAAAGGATTTTATAGATGATAAGGCCAGTTTCCAATTGCAAAAAATAGGTTGAATAAAGATATATGACAAACGCAGCACAAGAGCATTTTTTTCAACAGAACTATAAACATGGGTTTATAACACAAGTTGAGTCCATCAAAGCACAAAAAGGAATAAATGAAGGGGTGATTGAATTCATATCCAATAAAAAATTAGAGCCAAAATGGATGCTTGAAAAAAGACTGCTCGCATATCAGGCGTGGAAGAATATGCAAGAACCAAAATGGGCTGATGTTAAGTATCCAAAGATAGATTTTCAGGATATATATTATTATTCGGAACCAAAAATGAAAAAGCTTGGAAGCTTAAATGAGGTTGATCCAGAAATATTAAAAGCATACGAAAAATTGGGGATTCCAATTCATGAACAAAAGCTGTTGTCTGGTGTTGCTGTTGATGCTGTGTTTGATAGTGTCTCTGTTGCAACCACTTATAAAGAAGCACTAAAAGAAAAGGGAGTGATATTTTGTCCGATCTCTGAAGCAATAAAAGAACATCCGGAATTAATTCAAAAGTATTTTGGCTCGGTGGTGCCACACTCAGATAATTATTTTGCGGCACTTAATGCAGCTGTGTTTAGTGATGGGACGTTTGTTTATATTCCAAAAAATACGAAATGTCCCATGGAATTGTCCACATATTTTCGAATAAATGAAGCAAAAACAGGGCAGTTTGAACGGACACTAATTATTGCAGACGAGGGAAGTGAGGTAAGTTATCTTGAAGGGTGTACCGCCCCTCAAAGGGATGAAAATCAGCTACATGCAGCAGTTGTTGAGCTTATTGCCCTTAAGGGTGCAAAAATCAAATACTCAACAGTTCAAAATTGGTATCCTGGGGATAAAAATGGCAAGGGTGGAATATATAATTTTGTTACCAAACGCGGTTTATGCAAGGGGGATAATTCAAAAATTTCATGGACCCAATTAGAAACAGGATCTGCAATTACTTGGAAGTATCCAAGCTGTATTTTAAAGGGAGACAATTCGGTTGGTGAGTTTTATTCAGTGGCACTCACAAACAATCTTCAACAGGCAGATACTGGTACCAAAATGGTGCATATTGGAAACAATACCAAAAGCACAATAATTTCAAAGGGAGTTTCAGCAGGGAATAGTAGAAACACTTACCGTGGATTGGTGAATGTATTGCCTGGGGCCAAAAATGCCAGAAATTACACTCAGTGCGATTCATTGTTGTTAGGTAACAAATGTTCGGCTAGCACAATCCCATATATCGAGGCAAGGAATAATACTGCACAAGTTGAGCATGAGGCCACAACATCAAAAATTGGTGAAGATCAGCTGCAATACTGCTTACAAAGAGGTATTTCTACAGAGGACGCAATTTCACTGATAGTGAATGGCTTTTGTAAAAAAGTGCTGAGCGAGTTGCCAATGGAATTTGCCGTTGAAGCCAAGGCCTTGCTTAGCATTAGCCTGGAAGGCTCTGTTGGTTAAGATTAAAAAATAATTATAATATGATGCTATTAGAAATTTTAAAATTAAAAGTAAACGCTGGCGACAAAGAGATTATCAAGTCGTTGGATTTAAAAGTCAAAGCCGGAGAAACTCATGTGATAATGGGGCCAAATGGCACTGGTAAAAGCACTGTGGCAAATATTATTGCAGGCAAGGCAGGTTATCAAATTACAGATGGCAAGATTGAATATAAAGGGCAAGACATTAGGGATGTCAGTATTGATGCACGCGCAAGGCTTGGAATATTTATGTCATTTCAATATCCAATTGAGATACCAGGTGTTAATTGGATCAGTTTTTTAAAAGCTTCTGTTAATGCTATCAGAAAACACAATGGCATGCCAGAAGCAGATGCACTGGAGTTTCTAAAGACGCTGAGAGAAAAGGCAAATCTACTTGGGATAGATGAAAATTTTTTTAAACGTTCAGTTAATCATGGGTTTTCTGGTGGTGAAAAGAAAAAGTTTGAGATACTGCAAATGTTGTTATTAGAACCAAAGCTTGCAATCCTGGATGAGATTGACTCCGGGCTTGACGTTGACGCTTTAAAGATGGTTGCGCAAAACATCAACAATTATCGCATTAGGGATAATTCAATCATAATTATCACGCACTACCAACGGCTTTTGGACTATATCGTTCCAGATCACGTACACATTTTTTATGACGGAAAAATCGTTCGATCTGGAAATAAAGACCTTGCTAAACAGGTTGAACTTCAAGGGTATGATAAACTGGTGAACTAGTCAGATCATGGAACAGATAGGATACCTGAATAAATTTAGACAACTTGCGATAGATGTTTTGGCAACCATTAAAAAGCCAACAAAAAGAAACGAAGATTGGCGATATTCTAATTTAAAATTATTAGACATAGTTTTAAAAGAAAAATCTATGGTACAGCCTTTAGCTATACCACCTTTTGATGATGCTTTTTACCTAATAGTTTTTGTTGATGGCAAGCTCCAGGAAGAATGGTCAAATTTGCCGAAAAAAGGAGTTGAACTAAGCAATGTTGAAGAAGAACTCAAGAAGTTGAGGTTTGAGGATGGGTTTGACAGCAAATACCAAGTTTTACAGAATTACTCTAAGATGGAATGTGAATTTGTGATAAACTTAACTCTAACGCTTGAAAAACCCTTGAAAATATGGCACTTATATAAAACTCATCATACCTCAAACACTTTTGTAAAAATTGGTGATGGGGTTGATATCACTATATACGAAGAATTTGTTAGGGGTGAAGATTTTACAAACAATGTTAACCAAGTCACCAAAATTGAATTGGGGAAGGAGGCTGGTTGTAAGCACTTCAAAAAGCATGATTTGATAAACAATTCAAATTTTATATATACAAGCGAGGTTATTTGCAATAAAAATGCTAGGTATAATAATTATGTCGCACATCATGGGCATAGTTCATATAGGCAGGAAACTGAATGTAGTCTACAAGGCGATGGTGCAATGGCTAACTTTCATGGGATTATAATTGGAAACAACAAAGAAAATTACGATATTATAATCAAAGTCAAGCATAAAAGTTCCCACACAAAAAGTTTTCAGCATTATAACCAAATTTTTAATGATCAGTCTTCTGGGGCTTTTTATACTAAAGTCGAAATATTAGAGCAACTTAGCAACGTTGAAGCACATCAACTAAATAAAAATTTACTTTTAAACGATGAGGCAAGGGTATTTTTTAGACCAGAGCTTGATATCTGTTCTGATGATGTGGTTTGCTCTCATGGAGCCACAGTTGGTAATATTGACGAAAACGCTCTGTATTATCTTATGTCTCGCGGAATTGATATTGATATTGCAAAACAGCTACTTCTTCAAGGCTTTTTAAGTTCTGTGTTCGAAAATCAAAATCTAAGCGAGGAAGAATACGAGGCATTCCTTTTAGAAATCTCAAAAAAAGCAAGAAATACGAGTGATGAGCATGAAGAGTGTACAAGAGTGCGTGATAAAACGCAAACCCCAAAACATGACGATACCAATTTTTGAAGTTATCGGAGTATATAGATAACTTGAGGGTTTAAAAGTAATAACGCATCCCAACAAGGAAGTTATTGGTACGCAATTTTGACTGGTCTATATTTTTAGACTTAAATGAAGAACCATCGTACATAACATATTTCCCACTTGCCTTGATTTTTCCTAAATCTGCATACTTATATTCCACAGAGTGTTAGCCAAAGATAGATATAAAATTGCCCTGCTCACTTAGGAAATTATTGTTATCCTCAAAATGTACCCAGAGCTTAATCGTAAGATCGACAACTTCTTCAGATTTTGAAACTACCTTTGTTTTTCTGGTCATTCTTGCAATTCTGTGCCTTGTGTTTGAGTTATTGGACTCAATTGAGAGTGTATGTTGTTTGCCAACAACATGTTGATGGCGAGGTATAACCTCTGAATAAACAGACCAATCGTCTGTGTAATAAGTGCAATTATCTCTACTTATGATTTTCCACAATTTTCTAAAGGTTGTAACGTTACGCTTACCAACCACCCAGGCAACAACTCTCTTGAGCTCCCTACTATAGGCTTTCCATATCCATAATTTGTTTTTTTTTGAATCTACAAAATGCCACATCTCATCTATTTCAACTTCTCTCAATTCTTCCGGCACTGTTGGTCTTGGTATCTTTTTAGCATACAGTATTATCCACTTATATACGCTAGTATGAGCTACTTTAAATAATTTCCCTAGCCATCTAAAGCTACTTTTTCCCATGCTGTACAATAACACTGCCAGAGCCTTCATCTCTGGCGAACAGCCTCTTAATTTAGTGCTTGTAAAATTACATCCACACTCTTTGCATTTATACCTTTGCATACCCCTAATATTACCATTCTTAACGTATTTACTGCTACTGCATTTTTTACACTCTGTATTCATATCTCTATTTTCTTTGTTGCTCGCTATATTCATTTTAGCATCTTATCTATCTTATGGCAACACTCCCTACTTTATATTGTGCACAAAAACAATGGTAAGAAATTAAACTCTGTCTATAAAAATTTTACTACAACAAGAGTCACAATTAGGATCATTAAAACTGTTGGGACTTCGTTAAAAATTCTGAAATATCTTTCGCTTTTCATATTTTTGTTCTGAGCAAAGGCAGTAGCATATTTTGCCATTAAATGATGAGAGTATAATAAAAACACCACTAATAGAAGCTTAACATGCATCCAAACATTTCCCTCAAATCCAATCGCATATATTAAAAGCATCCCAGAGGTTGAGCTTGTTATCAAACTGGGAAGCATTATTATTCTTAACAACTTTCTTTCCATCGTTTTGAATAATTCATCTGCATCAGAATGTGCCTTAACACGAGTATGATATACAAAAATTCTTGGAAGGTATAGCAACCCTGCCATCCAAGATATTATGGATATTATGTGAAAAGCCTTGATGTAGAGATAATAATCTATGACAAAATCTTTAAACATGGTTAAATTTCATTTGGTTTAGATTCGCCTAAGATATGTTCAAAAGCCAAATATACCAATGCAAGCAAAATTATATAAAAAGCTGGGGAATAGCTCAGTTCTGTGGTCCGCATTAAATAAGAGCATATCGCAGGAGCAAACCCTCCAAAAATTGCTATTCCAAGGGTATAGCTCACACCAACACCACTATACCTTACTTCTGTAGAAAACTTTTTTATGGCATATGGATAAGCTGGTGCACAAAGCCCAGCACTCAAAAGTGGAATCAAAGATATTCCGATCAAAAATAACATTTTATTGTCACTATTGATTGCCAAAAACGCTGGTATTAGCAGGAATATAATTGCATATGCAAAAGCAATCGTAAAATTTCTTGCACCAAACCTAACTGATACTTTGCCCATCAATACAAGAAAACTGATGAATAAAAAGATGGAGTATAAAGAATACTGCAGTGCTGCGATATGTGGTATATTTAATTGTTTTTCAAAGTAAGGGGTGAAATACGCCATAATAATATATGAAATAGCAGTAGTCACTCCCCCAAGGGATGCGATCAACATCATTTCTCTCCAATAGCTTTTTAAAACCGTTTTAATCGGAATTTTTTGTATTTTATTCTTTTTTTGTACGATGATAAAATCATCAGTCTCTGGTAAGGAGAACCTTAAATACAATTCTATAAGACCAAAACATGACGCTATAAAAAAAGGGATTCGCCAACTAAAGGAGCCAACAACACCTAATTGATTAATTAATATCCCAACCAAAGTTGCCAAGAAAGAACCTGTGATGATGGATGCGATAACTACACCCCCAATCATTCCTCTGTTTTCAACCTTACTGTGTTCCAAAATATATAATGCTGCACCAGGTCCTTCACCACCTACAAAAAATCCTTGGCACAGTCTTAACACCACGAGCAAAACAGGAGCTAAAGCAGCTAACATTTGATATCCAGGAATAACCGCAATTAAAAATGTGATAACGGACATCCCAAGTATTGTGTAGCTCAGACTTTTTTTCCTACCTATTTTATCCCCAAAATGGCCAAAAAATAATGCTCCCAATGGCCTTGAAAGAAATCCCGTTCCAAAAATAATAAACACTGAAAGAGTTTGGACAAAATCATCTAATTTTGGGAAAAAAGACTGACCTATCTCTTTTGAAAAAACAGCAAAAAGAGTGAAACCAAAATACTCAATGACATTACCCATTAATGACGTCAATGCTATTTTATATTTATTTGACATTCTCATTTGTTTTCCTAGAAACAGACGTTTTAGAGAATATACTGCATTGTATAAAAATTACAATGCTTGAAAGTATAAATCCAGGGATAATCTCGTATAGTTCAAATATACCTCCAAATTCTTTTAAAGAGTGCCAGATTATAACCGTCACTCCACCAGTAATCATTCCGTACATCGCTCCTTGTTTTGTAACCTTATTGAAATAAAGCGACAGCAAGATTACTGGACCAAATGCACTCCCCAATCCAGCCCACGCAACAGAAACCAAACCCAATATAGTATTGTTAGGCTTATGAGCAAACAAGGTGGATATGGTGACGACCAAAAACATAAACGATCTAGTATGCCAGATTTTATGCGACGCTTTATATTTAAAATCCAGCTCTGCCAAAGAGCACGAGATTGCATGAAGCTGAGAGGAGATTGTGCTCATAATAGCAGAAAGTACTGCAGCTAACACAACACCTGCAAGCCATTCTGGAAAAAGCCTGTCTGCTGCCAGTAAAAATATTGATTCTGGGTTAATTCCTTCATCTGCATTGAAGAGTACTTTACCAAATAAACCTACACAAAAAGCCCCTATTAACGATAATATCATCCATCCCATACATATTTTTTGAGATACATTCATTACGCGGGATTGCTTAATCGCCATAAACCTAACTAATATATGTGGCTGTCCAAAATAGCCAATCCCCCAACTTAAAAGCGAGATTATACCAATAACGCTCATGTTTAAAAAAGGGTTGCTAGTATTTATATCTAGTGCTTGAAAATTGTTATAAGCAGTCGATATACTACCTTGACTGGTTACTATGGCAATTGGAACAACTATAAGAGCAAATAGCATTAATGAACCCTGCATAACGTCACTCCAAGTAACTGCAACAAACCCACCTATTGAAGTGTACACAAAGATGAAAGCTGCACCAAACCACAGACAGTATGTATACTCAAAGTTTGTGAAGGTATTAATAAGTACTGCTAAGGCAATTAGTGCAGAAGCTATGTAGAGCATAAAAAACATAAACATAGTGACGACTGCAGTTACCTTAATTGCACCTGATGCATCAGAAAACCTGTTTGCAAGATAACTAGGGATTGTAAGTGAATTACCGTACTTTTGGGTATATACCCTAAGCCTTCTGGCAACAAATTGCCAATTCAAATACGCTCCCACTGATAAGCCTATTGGCAGCCACATTTCACTGGCTCCATATAGATATACAGCACCTGGAAGACCCATCATAAGCCATGCACTCATATCAGCAGCGCCAGCTCCAAGTGCAGTTGTGACAGCATTGAATTTCCTGCCACCAAGAACAAAATCTTTGGTATTTTTCACACTTTTTGAGGCTATAACACCAATTACAACGATAATAAAGAAATATAGTGCTATTACTAATAGTTTCATCTAATTGAAGTATTTTTAATCGTTTGAGCTTACCGAAGTGGTTAATATAGCATATACTTTGATAATATCAATAAACACAAGGAGGCAATTTCGAGGGAGTGTTTTAAAAGGGATAGGAAAGAAGAAAAGAATGTGATATAAGGAGAGGGAAGGAAAAAAAAGAAAGGGAAAAATGGAGAAAATAGAATGTAAATATTGCAAAGGGAAAGGGGTATCAAAAAATGGATATGCAAGGAAAAAGCAGAGATACAAATGTAAGAGTTGTAATAAAAACTTTACAGAAGGAGATGGTAGGAAGAATTGGAAATATGGTAATAAAGAGAGGAGCATGGTGATAAAGATGTATCTAAATAACTGCGGAATTAGGAGGATAGCTCACATATTAAATATCCCGTTAAGTACAGTATTTTATTGGATCAAACAAGCAGGGAAAGTAGTAGATGAGATGGTGACGAATCAAAAGATAGAGGGAGATAAGAAGCGTATAGAGATATTAGAGATGGATGAGCTATATACATACGTCAAAAAAAAGAGAATAAAACAAGAATATGGACTGCTGTCGATAGGGACAGATTCAAAACTGTTGCGTTTAAAGTAGGTTCAGGTGATAAAGAAAATTACGTAGATTTAGCTCGTGAGCTAGGAGAAAAATACCAAATTCGTTATATGTGTACAGATGGGTATGAGGTCTATTGTCATTATAAAATTGCTCAAATACATCTGCAGACAAAGTCTGAAACTTGTTTGGTTGAGAGCTTCAATTCCTCCTTAAGGGATATGCTTGCTAGATTAAATCGCAAGACTAAACGCTTTAGCAAGTGTTCTGAAATGCTAAGATTATCCCTTGTTTTATTTTTTAACAAAGCTTTAGCTCTTTCTATCTATTTATGAACACTCCCAATTTCGATGAGTATAGCAACAATAAAATCACGTGAGCCAAAAAACAACAAATTCCTGTATATATTATTCTTATTGTTAAGTGGAGCTTTGATATTGGTTTTGCATAATTTTTCTATAGCACAAAGCAATATTACTAAGAATGCTGAGTCTGGCAAATTTGACTATTATGTTTTTGCTCAAGCTTGGTATCCAACTTTTTGCAAGGGTCGGCCTAAAGGTGGGTGTGATGATTTATCCAACTATATGAAGACTGATCTTGCACCACATGGTTTATGGCCAAACTTGGAAAGCAAAAATCATACCACAAGCTACAATACTTCATGCGTAAAAAGCCCAGGGTGTAGGGATGATTATACCTGCACTATGGACGCTGAAACAATCGGCCCAGAGGTATTGGCAAAAATCCAAAACATGATGCCAACATCACTAATGAATCATGAGTGGAAAAAGCATGGAACATGCACAGGATTAAACCAGAAAGAGTATTTTGAAACTATATTAACACTGCAAAATTCGCATGCCACTCCCGATTTTATAAAGTACAATATTGGGGAGTATGTAACTTTCAACAATATTGCGCAGGCATTTGGAGGAGAGAAAATGGTTAATATAATTTGCAAAAGAAAAAACAAAAAACAGTACCTAGTTGAGGTTCATCATTTTTTGGATAAAAATTTAACCACCATAGAAAAAAAATATAACGCAACAAATAACTGCAAGAAAAACGAAGAGATATACATCGCGACAGCTGAGAGTCATAAACCAATATTTTAAGCATGTTCCATGCCAGCCTAAAGTCTATGTCACAGCTATTAGCCTGCACTCCTATACTCCGCTAACTCCAAAAATTGGCGGAGTATACAATCAATCGTATCAGATTATTCTATAATCTGCTTCAGTTTGGAATATTTTTCTTAGAATCTGGTTGTTAAGATTATGTCCTGCTTTTTTTGCTTCAAATTCTCCTATTATCTCGTAACCAGATAAAAAAAGATCTCCAACGCAATCCAATATCTTATGCCTGACAAACTCATCTTTGCACCTTAGCCCCCCAGGATTCATCACCCCGTTTGCATCCAGTCCTATACTATTGGTAAGAGATGCACCTTTTGCTAACCCTATCTTTTTCAAGTATTCAACTTCCTCAAAGAACCCAAAAGTTCTTGCATAGCCAATTTCTCTTTCAAATTCTTGCAAACCTGTAAATTCGCAGCTCTGCTTACCTATCGCTTGATGTTGAAAATCTATAGCAAAATTTACAGAAAATTTATCTGAGGGCCTAACAATCATCTCCTTATCATCCTGTACAACCTTAATCGTCTTTAAAATTTTAAGCTTTCTTTTTTCCTTGAATTGCTTCTGGAGCCCAGAATTTTTTATAAGTTCTACAAAGTCTTTAGAGCTTCCATCCATCGCTGGCACTTCCGGCCCAGTTAGCTCAACTAAAGCATTATCAATTTTCATCCCCCAAAGAGCAGCCATCAAGTGCTCTATAGTACTGATTTTAACACCGTGTTCATTGGAAATTTCCGTACACATCTTGGTATCAGTTACATTATAAAATTTGGCTGGCACTATGTTGTTCGAAGAAATATCGCTGCGTTTGAACACGATCCCTGAATCTACTTCTAGTGGGCTGATTTTTAACTGAACATCCGCCCCAGAATGCAGACCTATCCCAGATAAAACACCTGTTTTGCGTATTGTTTGTTGATATTCCATTTATTCAATTAATACATATGCTTCAATAGACAAATACCCTAAAACAATCTGTATTTTAAATGAAAAAATATTACTAAATATTGCAATCAGCTAGTAACATTCAGAGTTATTGTTCTAAGTGAGGTTATGCAAGAAGTTCTAATGTTCCTTGAGATTATATTAAAAAAACACTTGCAAATCTCAATAAAATATAACTAAGATATAAACCAGTTGGGAATATAATATAATTTAGAGAAATGTATATAGAACGTTCAGATTTACAAAGAAAAAAGGCAAATAAAGAGATTACCATACTAATTGTGGAAGATAATTCCTACGTTAGAAATCTGGTTTGCTCAATTTTAAAAAAACATGAATACAACCTGGTAGTTGCAACAAACGGGGCGGAAGCAATAAATAAACTAAACATATATGGCGCAAAGATTATAGATTTGATCATAACCGATTATCAAATGCCGCAAATGAATGGCTTGGAATTCATGAATGAAATAAGACAGTAAGATAACTTCAAACATATTCCTGTTATTTTACTATCCCAGTACAATAGCGTTTTCTTCCACGCAAATAATAAAAGTCAATTAGAGGTGTTTGATAGCGTTGTCCACAAAACAAATTTATATAAATTTTTGGGAGTGTTGCCATAAGATAGATGAGATGCTAAAATGAATATAGCGAGCAACAAAGAAAATAGAAATATGAATACAGAGTGTAAAAAATGCAGTAGCAGTAAATACGTTAAGAATGGTAATATTAGGGGTATGCAAAGGTATAAATGCAAAGAGTGTGGATGTAATTTTACAAGCACTAAATTAAGAGGCTGTTCGCCAGAGATGAAGGCTCTGGCAGTGTTATTGTACAGCATGGAAAAAAGTAGCTTTAGATGGCTAGGGAAATTATTTAAAGTAGCTCATACTAGCGTATATAAGTGGATAATACTGTATGCTAAAAAGATACCAAGACCAACAGTGCCGGAAGAATTGAGAGAAGTTGAAATAGATGAGATGTGGCATTTTGTAGATTCAAAAAAAACAAATTATGGATATGGAAAGCCTATAGTAGGGAGCTCAAGAGAGTTGTTGCCTGGGTGGTTGGTAAGCGTAACGTTACAACCTTTAGAAAATTGTGGAAAATCATAAGTAGAGATAATTGCAGTTATTACACAGACGATTGGTCTGTTTATTCAGAGGTTATACCTCGCCATCAACATGTTGTTGGCAAACAACATACACTCTCAATTGAGTCCAATAACTCAAACACAAGGCACAGAACCCAGAATTGCAAGAATGACCAGAAAAACAAAGGTAGTTTCAAAATCTGAAGAAGTTGTCGATCTTACGATTAAGCTCTGGGTACATTTTGAGGATAACAATAATTTCCTAAGTGAGCAGGGCAATTTTATATCTATCTTTGGCTAACACTCTGAAATTTTTAATCTTGGAAGTTCAGAATCTGTTAATGAAAATCAATGCAGGTTCCAGGCAAAAGTTCACAAGTCAAAAATGTGCTTCAACCCTTTAACGCAAATGTTATATGTATAAAATTTTTTGTTGCGAATAATGTGGCTATACTATAGAATTCCTCGTAAATAATCTTTTATTGTTATTACAGGTATACAAATTATGACTGAATTAATATTGGCATGTGAAGAGAAGGCGCTAGCAGGAAGAGGAAGTTCTAGAGCTTTAAGAAGGCAAGGTAAAATTCCAGCTATTATATATGGATTTGATAGCAACAGGATGATTAGTGTTGTCTATAAAGACTTTTTGAGGGAGTACATGAAGGGGAGTATGCTTTCGAAACTTTTTAGTTTGCAAATTGGCAAAGAAGTTTTAAAGGTCATACCTAGGGAAGTGCAAACTGATCCTGTTACCGACAATCCAATCCATGTTGATTTTCAGTTAGTAAACGAAAACATCCCAATAAAAGTTTCTGTAAGAGTAAAAGTTATCAATCAAGATAAATCTCCTGGTATCAAAAAGGGTGGCGTGTTAAACATCGTAAAACGAAATATTGCTTTGAACTGCATTCCTAGAAATATACCAAGATATCTAGAAATTGACGTATCAGGTTTTGAAATAGGTCAAAACATTCATATCAACGATATCAAACTAGCAGATGGTGTTTCGCCTGTTGAGCATGGTAATTTTACGGTTTTAACAATTACTGGAAGAGTAGAAGAGGAAAAAGAAGAGGGTAAAGAAACAGAAACCGCAGCAGCAGCTAAACCAGCTGAAAAGAAGGTAAAATAAATTATACACAACACACAAAATAGCATAATTCAGTAATCATATAACTGTTAGACTTTGTTTTTGCTGTTTTGTCATTTCTCTCTTGATTATACGTCTGTATACAGTTTATTTATGCTTAAACAACGAATTGCAGCCTTTTAAAACATGAAGAGTGTAAACATTATTGGTGCCGGTCTTGCTGGATGCGAGGCGGCTTGGCAACTTGCCCAAAGAGGGGTGAAAGTTGAGCTTTTTGAAATGAGGGGAGTGGAAAACACTCCAGCACACAAAACAGATGATTTGGCAGAGCTTGTTTGCTCAAACTCATTTCGTTCTGATGACATAAAATCAGCGGTTGGTATTCTGCATCAAGAAATGAGATGCCTTCAGTCTTTGATAATGCAAGCTGCAGATGATTCTAAGGTACCAGCTGGTTCTGCTTTGGCTGTTGACAGGAATGTTTTTTCTAAAACAGTAGAGCAGCATATAACAAACCATCCAAACATTAACCTGGTTCGTAAAAGAGTAGATATAATACCAGAAGGTAATACGATTATCGCAAGTGGACCTTTAACCTCTGATATACTAGCCAATAACATATTAAAAAGTAGTAATTCAACTGATTTTCTATCTTTTTTCGATGCTATATCCCCAATTGTTTATAAGAATAGCATTAATTTTGACATAACTTGGTTTCAATCCAGATATGATAAAGGTGGTGGTAAGGACTATATAAATTGTCCTCTCACAGAAGAACAATACTACAG
Organism: Candidatus Bandiella woodruffii; assembly: GCF_034359465.1. Classification (NCBI taxonomy): domain Bacteria; kingdom Pseudomonadati; phylum Pseudomonadota; class Alphaproteobacteria; order Rickettsiales; family Candidatus Midichloriaceae; genus Candidatus Bandiella; species Candidatus Bandiella euplotis. The sequence continues at coordinate 299,375 of NZ_CP110820.1, forward strand.
TTTTGTACATCATCTGGTTGCCTCAGAGAAAATAGAGTTTAAGCAGTGGGAAAAGAATACTCCGTATTTTAATGGGTGCTTACCGATTGAAATAATGGCAGAAAGAGGCAAGGACACTTTAAGGTTTGGGCCTATGAAACCGGTTGGGTTGGTAAACCCAAAAACGGGAAATAGGCCATTTGCCGTCGTTCAACTGAGGCAAGATAATAAAGATGGGTCCCTATACAATATAGTTGGTTTTCAAACTAAGATGAAGTATGACGAGCAAAAGAGGGTATTAAAAATGATTCCAGGCCTTAAGAATGCTGAATTTGCAAGATTGGGAGGAATACATAGAAACACTTTTATCAATAGCCCCAAAGTGTTGAATGCAAATCTAAGCCTAAAAAACAACCCTGTATTAAAGTTTGCTGGTCAAATTACTGGGGTTGAAGGGTATGTTGAAAGCGCAGCTATTGCTTTATTATCAGGAATTTATTTAGCGTATGAATTAAAAGAAGCACCCACACCATTTATAAGCAGAGATACGGCTTTGGGTTCTTTAGTGAATTATATTGTGAATGAGGCTGACAGTTCTAATTTTCAGCCGATGAACATTAATTTTGGCTTATTTCCAGAGATTCATGTAAAAAAAGGAGAGGATAAAAAGGGCTTGCTATCCGACAGAGCATTAGCCAGCTTGCAAAAATGGAAAAACACCTATAGCATAGCCGCATAGATTGCACAAAACCACATAATTATTATGAGCGTATTATTATTCTTAATTCCAATTGCTGCCGGTATAGCATTTTTAGGCGTTGTTGGCATCTTTTGGTCTATTAAACACAACCAATTTGAAGACTTAAAAGGAGCAAGTCAGAGAATACTTTATGAAAAAAAAATAGTATTCAAAATTTTGGCAATATCACGTGCCAATATACCCATGAAGAACTCAATGACTAAAATATGAATATATTTAAATATTTTAAGGATAGGATTTACAACATCCTTTTGCCGAGCTACAAAACTTTATGTTATGAAGATGTAAAGGTGGAATATCCAAAGAATAAAGAACATGGTGACTTGTCCACAAACGTTGCGATGGTTATTGCAAAAAAACTTGGTGTACCCCCAATGGACATAGCCAATGAGTTGGCACATCTCATAAAACATGACGAGCACCTTATAGAAGACATAAGTGTTGCCGGAGCTGGCTTTCTTAATATCAAATTAAAGGGAGTGTTTTGGTCACTTTTTTTAAAAGATCTGCTTGAATTTGATACCAATGCTCCAATGTTAGACATAGGACAAAACGAGAGAGTAAATATAGAATTTGTTTCGGCTAATCCAACAGGTCCATTGCATATAGGTCATGCAAAAGGTGCTGTTTTTGGTGATGTTATAGCTAACCTATTGTCAAAATGTGGGTATGACGTGACAAGAGAATTTTACATCAATGATGCAGGAAATCAAATACTAACATTGGCCAAATCATTGGATATAAGGTATCAACAGTTATTGGGAAATGATGTTATACTGAGTGATGATTGTTATCCGGGAGAATATTTAATAGATGTAGCACAAAGGCTTCATGCAAAATTTGCAAAAAGTCAAGACATGTTAGAAACAACGCAGAAAGAAGAGATATTAAAAACTTTCGCAACCGATGAAATGTTGCAGACCATAAAACAGGACCTAGAAGAGCTAGGGGTTTACCATGACGTATTCACATCTGAAAAAAAACTAATTGAGGAAGGAAAAGTCGCGCATGCGATTGAAGTCCTTAAAATGAAAAATTTGCTATATACTGGCATGCTTGAAAAGCCAAAAGGGGAAATGGCTGATGATTGGGAACAAAAAGAACAGCTGATATTTAAATCAAAAGAGTTTGGTGATGATAATGACAGAGCCGTTGTAAAGTCAGACGGAAGTTATACATATTTTGCATCCGACATTGCCTATCATCTTGATAAATTTGAACGTGGTTATAACAACATGATTTTATTACTCGGTGCTGACCATATTGGGTATAAAAAAAGGCTTACCAGCGCAGTTACAGCGTTAAGTGATGGCAAAGCGCAGTTAAATGTTAAAGTTTGCCAATTGGTAAAACTCTTGCGAAATGGGGTTCAGGTAAAAATGTCTAAACGTTCTGGAAATTTTATCACAATGAAAGAGGTGTTAGATGAAATAGGGAAAGATGCTTTGAGATTTGCAATTTTAACAAAAAGCTCAGATACCATGCTTGATATAGACATGGAAAAAATAAAACAGCAAACAAAAGAAAATCCGGTTTTTTATGTTCAATACGCTTCAACCAGAGCTAATTCTATCTTAAGAAAAGCGAGGGAGATTGGCGTGAATGCAGAAAGCCTCAACGTCGATGATGTTGATCTATCTCTCCTAAACACCGAATATGATCTTAACATTATCAAACTTTTAGCCCTGTTCCCTAAGATTTTGGAGTCTTGCGCAAGCAGTCTGGACCCGCATAAAATCACATATTATCTTTATGATCTTGCTTGCACATTTCATCAAATTTGGAGTAAAGGCACTAAGGAGGAAGATATAAAATTTATTGTTAAAGAGAACATAAAGTTAACACAGGCCAGGATAATACTGACAAAAGCTGTCTTGGTAATTATAGAATACGGCCTTGATATTTTAGGCATTAAGGCAGTTAAATCAATGTGAGAAATCAAGACTAGTATATTTTTTGTAATCTTAGATAGTGTCGTCATGAGATTTGTGATATAATATGAAAGAAAAGATAAATCAGGAGTAAAAATGGATTTAGGGCTACATAGGCATGATATAACAGATAATATGTGGGATTTGATAAAGGATCATTTACCAGGAAGGGAAGGTACGTGGGGAGGTTTGGCACATAATAACAGAAGATTCATTAACGCAGTATTTTGGATATTAAGAACAGGTTCTCCCTGGAGAGATTTGCCTTCAGAATATGGAGGATGGAAAAATACACATAAAAGATTTTGCAGATGGAGAGACAAAAGGATATGGGAGGCTTTATTGGAGATATTTGTGAAAGAACCTGATATGGAATGGTTAATGATAGACGCAAGTCATAGTAAAGTGCATCCACATGCTTCAGGTGCAAAAGGCGGCAATCAAGATATGAGTCGTACAAAAGGGGGCTCAATACAAAGATTCACCTTGCCTTGGATTCACATGGTATGCCACTCAAAGTTATTATCACAAAAGGCTCAGAAGCTGATTGCAAGCAGGCTGTTAATCTTATTGAAGAGATGAAAGCTGAGTACTTACTAGCCGACAGAGGGTACGATGTTAATTACATAATTGACCATGCCCAAGAATTGGGCATGAGCGTTGTTATTCCTCCTAAAAAGAACAGAATCACCCAGAGAAAATACGATAAAGATTTATACAAAATAAGGCATATTGTAGAAAACACCTTTCTTCATCTTAAAAGATGGAGGGGAATTGCAACCAGATATGCTAAAAATTCAGCTTCTTTCCTTGCCGCAATTCAGATTAGATGCTTATCTCTTTGGCTTAAAATCTCATGACGACATTATCTAGTTTGCAAGAGGTTTATACCTCTCGTAAATCAAGAGTTGATGAAATTTATAGACGACAGAGAACTTGGAAAAGAGCGAGGAATACGAGTGATGAGCATGAGGAGCGTACAAAAGTACGTGACGAAATGCGAAGTCCGAAGTATGACGACGCCAATTTTTCAAGTTCTCGGAGTATATCTCTTTAGTTTCTATACTTCCTGTTCATCAAGAAGAAAAACACAAACCATGTAATAAACAAAACGGCTCCACTGCCAAATTGTTGTTCATAAAAGAACCTAGTTGATATTATTAATACAACTATGCTGAACAAAAATGCTAATATTTGCCCAATCCTCATCGTCATATTCATAGACTTTAAATAATTATCTTCCCAATTTTTTTGCTGCTCTTGCTTTTGCTTTGTGAGTTCCAATAATCTTTCTGTAAACCCGGGTGATATTTCTTCATAGCTCTCAAGCATTGCTGGAGAAGGTAGTGATGAAGATGGCCTGTTGTTTTTGTAGTTCGGCTTATAATCCCTTTTTATGTAACGTACGTTCTTTTGCTTCATTTTTTTCGTTTTTTATTATATTGAAGTTATCTAATATGCTATGCACAACCACATCAAAATGGTTAGAATGTGAGCTATACCCTGCAACATTCTTAATAATTGCATCAACAGAGGATAATTTTCCAAATGATATAAACCCTTTAAGCAATACCTTGCTAAGCGTTTTTAATTTAGATATTGACATCATTTTATATAAATGCTTTTAGGTATAATTTGATAGTCGCAATTTTAGCATTAATAAATTTTATTACAATCAGTTTTCGTCTAACTCTTCGTATTGACTT